>JAEYNO010000384.1 GCA_023412515.1 Actinomycetes bacterium | reverse complement strand
TCGGCAGACCGAGCACGGCCGCGCGGTTGAGACGCGCCAGCGCGAGGTCGCCCCGCCCCTGCGCGAGCGCGAGCCGCGCCTGCGCCACCGCCGACCGCGCGTCGGCTCGGTGGTGGCGACGCAGGATCCTGCCGGCCGCGGCGCCGTCACCCGCCGCCAGGTGCAGCAGCGCCTCCGTCTCGTCGAGGCGGCGGCGCTCGGACTCGGACGGGCCGAGCAGCGTGCGGCGCGACCGCCGCACCGCGGTCGCCCGCTCGATCCCCTCGAGGGGCTCGTGCAGGTGGATGTCGACCAGCGCGCGCACGTGGACGAGCACGGTCCAGTGCTCGACCGTGGGGATGACGTGCCAGACGCGGTCGAGCCACTCGCGCGCCGCCGCCGGGTCCCCCTCCTCCAGCGCCAGGACGCTCTGCGCGACGCGCAGGAAGACCCCCGGGTAGTCGTCGACCGATCCGGGGCTCCACGTCCCGTCGAGCGCGGACGCCCGCCACGCGCGGGCCTCGGCGAGATCGCCCCGCAGCGCGTTGACGCCCGCCAGCAGCGACCACGCGTGCAGGTTCGGGCTGTCGGGCAGGGCCGCCGCGGCACTCGCCTCGAGCTCGTCGACGGCGTCGTCCTCCGCACCGCCGTAGAACAGGCTCAGCCCGGCGTGCAGGTGCAGCTCGCTCGCGAGGGCCCCGAGCGCCGCGCGGTCGTCGGCGTCGAGCCCGTGGAGGATGCGCGAGGCGCGCCGGGCGGCCGCGAGCCCGCCGTCGCCGACGTCGGTCAGCCGCATCGCGACGCTCTCGACCACGGGCAGCAGGGCCCGGTCCGTGCCCGACGGGCTCCGGGTCACGCGGCCGACGGCCGCCGCGGCGAGGAGCGCTTCCGTCGCGCGCAGCCGGTGCTGCCGCCGCGAGTTCAGCGCGAGCCCGAGGGCCAGCGCGAGCACCGGGTGCTGCTGGAGCCGCCGGACGGGGGTCCGTTCGAAGTGCGCCACGAGCAGCGTCCCGTGGTCCCGCAGCAGGGGGAGCCCCCCGGCCCGGAGCGCCGCGCTCGCCAGGTCGAGGTCCTGCGCGTGCCCGGCCGCACGGAGCGCCTGCGGGAGGTCCCCCGCGTCCAGGGCCCAGCGCGCGAACCGGCGGAGCCCCGCCGCGTCGAGCGGCGACGGACGTCGCCGCAGCACCGTCAGCACGGGTGCGGACAGGCGCGCCCGCTCGGACCCGTCGGGGTGGCGCTCGAGCGCCAGCACACCGGCGCGCGCCGCGCGGTCGAGGATCTCGCGCACGGGCGCCTGCGGCGTGAGGACCTGCGCGGCGGCGGACGTGAGCGGGTCGGCGAGCGCCCAGGCGCGCAGCAGGGCCTCGTGGTCGACCGCCGGGTCGGCGCGGTCGAGGTCGGCGACGATCCCGTCGACCTCGGGCACGACCGCGCCGCCGGCGTGGCCGCCGTCCCGGAACATCTCCACGGCCGCCGCGGCGGCGGGGTCGGGACCCGGCTCCACGCGCACGAGCCGGAGCCCCACCGGGTGCGCCAGGACGGCGGCGTGCACGCGCGCGGCGAGGGCGGCCGGTGCGCCGGTGTGGGACGCGACCTCCTCGACGGTGAGCGCGAGGTCGTCGACCACGGCCGTCCCCGGCAGGTCGACGTCCGGCTCCCACCCGGCGCGGGCGCTGACGACGAGCCGCACGAGCGGGCCGGCGTCCGCCACCGCGAGCACGCTGGTCCGCACCGGCGGCGGCAGGTGGTCGAGGTCGTCGATCACCAGCACCACCGGGCCCGCGAGCCGCGACAGGACCCGCACCGACGCCGGGACGTCCGGCCCGTGCGACGGGTCCGGGCGCGGGTCCCGCAGGAGCCGCGCCTGCGCGAGCAGCCGCAGCACGAGCGACCACCACGCGGCGGTCGACGGCGCGGTCCTCGGGACCGTCACCCAGACCCCCTCGACGCGCGGGGCCGGCGTGCGGCCCCACTGCGTGAGGAGCGTGGTCCGGCCCGATCCCGGGTCGGCACGCACCAGCACGTGCTGCGCCGAGTCCACGGCGTCGGCGAGCCGGTCCGAACGGTCGAGCAGACGTGGTCGCGCCAGCGGCGTGCCGAAGATCCGAGCGGTCAAGAGAACGTCCTCTTCCCTCGCGCGCCCCCCGCATCAGCGCGACGGAGGCACACGTTAGACCGGCGTCCAGTTTCGTCGACACCCTTTCGCCCCTTTTCCACCCGGTGCGGACCGACGGCGGGAATCGCGCGGTCCGACGGGGTGATCCGGGGAGTGATGTTCGAGGTGAAACCGAGCGAGGCGGCCTTTTCCGTGTCGGGATCCGATTCCTACGTTCTTCCCGCCCGGCCGGTCGAGGCCGGGTGAGGGCGATGCTGCGAGGGACATCCACGAGCGAGCCCGTCAGCACCGGGGGCGACCGCTGGTGGGCGCGTCCGCGGCCACGTCAGCCGGATCGCGCACGTCCCTCCCCGGGCTGCAGAAGCAGTGGGGAGGCCGGGCACGATGAGGATGACCTTGACCGCGCACCAGCGACGGACGGGGCGGCGGACCGCCGCACTCGGGTCGTTGGTGGCGCTTGCGCTGACCACGGGGCTCGTCGCGCCCGCCGTCGCCGGCACCGCACCGGACGACCCGCCCGGCGCGCCGGCCGCGCAGACCACGACCGACGCACCCGCACCGGCGGCCCCCGGCACGGCGGACCCCGAGGC
>JAEYNO010000379.1 GCA_023412515.1 Actinomycetes bacterium | reverse complement strand
CCCCGGGGGCCCTCGGCGGGGGGGGGGTTCTGCCGGGGGGGGGGGGGGGGGGGCCGCCCGCTCAGACCCGTGCCAGGTCCGCCGCGCCGACCATGCCGGCGTCGTTGCCCATGTCCGCGAGCACGATCGACGCCTCGGGGCGGTGCCCGCGGGCCGACAGCTGCTCGGCGAACGCGTTGCGCGCGGGCGCGAGCACGAGGTCCCCCGCCGCGCTGACGCCGCCGCCGATGACGAACATCTGCGGGTCGAGCAGCGCCGCGACGCTCGCGGCCCCCTCGCCGACCCAGCGCCCGACCTCGCGCAGCAGCTCGACCGCGAGCTCGTCGCCCTCCCGGGCCGCGCGCGTCACGAGCGGACCGGTGATCTTGTCCGCGCGACCGCCCGCGCGCTCGAGCAGGCCGGCCGCACGGTCGGGCTGCGTGATCGCCACGGCCTGGGCGTCGCGCACCAGCGCCGAACCGGAGACGTACTGCTCCCAGCAGCCCTCGTGCCCGCAGCCGCAGTAGTGCCCGCCGGGCACGACCCGCATGTGCCCGATCTCGGCCGCCACGCCCCACGCGCCGCGCACGAGGCGCCCGCCGATGACGACCGCGCCGCCCAGGCCCGTGCCGAGCGTCAGCGTGACCATGTCGTCGACGTCTCGGGCGACGCCGAAGCGGAACTCGGCCCAGCCCGCCGCGTTCGCGTCGTTCTCCACGACGATGCGCACGTCGGGGTCACCGATGAGCGCGGCGACCTTGTCGCGCAGCGGGTACTCGCGCCACGCGATGTTCGGCGCGAAGAGCACGCCCGAGCGGTCGGCCGCGACGAAGCCGGCGGCCGCGAGGCCGACGTCCTTGACCTCGTACGACGCCGACAGCTCGCGGTAGACGTCGGCGATCGCGGCGTCGATGCTCGCGACGTCGTCCGGGTCGGTGTCGCGCCGGGTCTGGGCCAGGATCGTGCCCTCCTCGTCGACCACGCCCGCCGCGATCTTCGTCCCGCCGATGTCGACCCCGATGGCGTGCATGTCCCTGGTCCGCTCCTGCTTCTCACCCGTGCGCGTCGCTCGCGCAGCGCCCCCACGCTACTGGCACCCGGAGGGTGGCGGGAGCGCGTCCACACCGGCCGGCCCCCGGCAGGCCGGACGAGGGGGGCGGAGCGGGCGCGTCGCCACGAGACACCACCCGCACGGCGGCCGGTGACGAGGGACGGACGTCCCGTATCCTCGTGGCACACTTCGCCCCCCTGCCACTGGAGTCAGCATGGACGAGTCCCACAGCCCTCTTCTCGTCGAGGTCGACGCCTCCGAGAACCTCAACGACCTGCTGGCGGCCCGGGTGCGCTCCACGCCCGAGAAGGTGGTCGTCGAGCGCTGGGTCGACGGCACGTGGAGCCCGCTGACGGCGCGCGAGTTCGACGCCGAGATCGTCGCGGCCGCCAAGGGGCTGGTGGCGCGCGGCGTCGAGCCCGGCGACCGCGTCGGCATCATGTCCCGCACCCGTTACGAGTGGTCGCTGCTCGACTGGGCCGCCTGGGCCGTCGGGGCGGTGCCGGTGCCGCTGTACGAGACGTCGTCGGCCGAGCAGGTCGCCTGGATCCTCACCGACTCGGACGTGAGCCTGCTGGTCGTCGAGACGCCCGCGCACGCCGCCGTCGTCGCCGAGGTCGCCGGCCAGGCCCCGTCGCTGCGCGAGGTGCTCGTGCTCGACGACGGTGCGGTGCCCGCGCTCGTCGCCGGGGGCCGCGAGGTGGACGACGCCGAGATCGCGCGTCGTCGTTCGCTCGCCGCGCGCGACGACGTCGCCACGATCATCTACACGTCCGGGACGACCGGCCGACCCAAGGGCGTCGAGCTCACCCACGGCAACTTCTCGCTGCTGACGACCAACGCGGTCGAGAAGCTCAACGTCGTCGTCCAGTCGCCGAACGCACGCACGCTGCTCTTCATGCCGCTCGCGCACGTGTTCGCGCGGTTCGTGCACGTCCTGACGATCCCCGCGGGGGCGGTGCTGGGGCACTGGCCCGACACCAAGACCCTCGTGGAGGGCATCGGCTCGTTCCGCCCGACCTTCATCCTGTCGGTCCCGCGCGTCTTCGAGAAGGTCTACAACTCGGCCGAGCAGAAGGCCGCCGCGGGCGGCAAGGGCGGCATCTTCCAGCGCGCCGCGAAGACCTCGATCGTCTACTCGCGCGCGCTCGACACACCCCGGGGGCCCAGCCCGTGGCTGCGCCTGCAGCACAAGGTGGCCGACGTCCTCGTGCTCTCCAAGCTCCGCACGGTGCTCGGCGGGCAGGTCGAGTGGGCCATCTCGGGCGGTGCACCGCTCGGCGAGCGCCTGGGGCACTTCTACCGCGGCGCCGGGATCCGGGTCCTCGAGGGCTACGGCCTCACCGAGACGACCGCACCGGCGACCGTCAACCTCCCCGAGCGCACGAAGATCGGCACGGTCGGGCCCGCGCTGCCGGGCACAGCGCTGCGCATCGCCGCCGACGGCGAGGTCGAGATCAAGGGCATCCAGGTGTTCCGCGGCTACCACGACAACCCGCAGGCCACCGCCGAGGCCATGCCCGACGGCTGGTTCCGCACGGGCGACCTCGGCACGATCGACGACGAGGGCTTCCTGCGGATCACGGGCCGCAAGAAGGAGATCATCGTCACGGCCGGCGGCAAGAACGTCGCGCCCAACGTGCTCGAGGACCGGCTGCGGGCGCACCCGCTCGTCAGCCAGGTCGTCGTGGTCGGGGACCAGCGACCGTTCATCGGTGCGCTCGTCACGCTCGACCCCGAGGGCGTGCCGGGCTGGCTGGCGGCGCACGGCAAGCCGGCCATGTCGCTCGAGGAGGCGGCGAAGGACCCGGACGTCCTCGCCTCGCTGGACCGCGCCGTCGAGCGGACCAACAAGGCGGTCTCGCGCGCCGAGTCGATCCGCAAGTACCGCATCCTCGACCGCGACCTGACCATCGCCGACGGCTACCTGACGCCCAAGCTCAGCGTCCGGCGCACGGAGGTCCTCAAGGACTTCGCGGCGGACGTCGACGCGCTCTACGCGGAGGAGCACGGGGAGCACTGACGCACGGTCGGCCCCGGCGCTCGACCGGCGTCGGGGCCGGCCCGTGTCCCCGCCCGCGCACCCGCTGGCCCCGTGCACCGCGCGTCGCGCGTCGCGCGGTCGCCGTGTCGGACCCGGTCGGTACCGTCCCGTGCATGTCCCCGACCCGACGGCTGCGTCCCGACGCCCCCGTCGCGTCGGCCCCGCCGCCCGGCGCGCGGCCCGTGCAGCCCGGGCTCGACGACCTCGGGACGCCGTTGCGGGACGTGACCTTCGTGGTCGTCGACCTCGAGACGACGGGCGGCCGCGCCGGCGAGGACGCCATCACCGAGATCGGCGCCGTGAAGGTCCGCGGCGGCGAGGTGCTGGGCGAGTTCCAGACCCTCGTGGACCCGGGCGGCCCCGTGCCGCCGTACATCCAGGTGCTCACGGGCATCACGACCTCGATGCTCGTCGGTGCCCCGACGATCGCCCAGGTGCTGCCGAGCTTCCTGGAGTTCGCGCGCGACAGCGTGCTGGTGGCCCACAACGCCCCGTTCGACGTGGGCTTCCTGCGTGCCGCCGCGGCGCGGCTGGAACGCCCGTGGCCCGGCTTCCAGGTGGTCGACACGGTGCGGCTCGCCCGGCGGGTCGTGCCGCGCGACGAGGCCCCGAACCACAAGCTCGGCACGCTCGCGGCGCTGTTCGGCGCCCAGGTCACGCCCAACCACCGGGCGCTGTCGGACGCGCGCGCGACCGTCGACGTCCTGCACGCGCTGCTCGGGCGTCTCGCGCCGTGGGGCATCACGCACCTCGAGGACCTCGCGACCGCGACCGATCCCGTCCCGGGCGACGTCCGTCGCCGGCGCACGCTGGCCGACGGGCTGCCCGACGCCCCCGGCGTGTACCTGTTCCGCGGCCCGGGCGACGAGGTGCTCTACGTGGGCGTCTCGACGACGTCGCTGCGGCGGCGCGTGCGCAGCTACTTCACGTCCGCCGAGAAGCGCGGCCGCATGACGGAGATGGTGCGCGTCGCCGAACGCGTCGACCCCGTGGTCTGCGCGACGCCGCTCGAGGCGCGCGTGCGCGAGCTGCGCCTCATCGCCGAGCACGCGCCGCGGTACAACCGGCGCTCGCGTGCGCCCGAGCGCATGCCGTGGGTCCGCCTCACGGACGAGCCGTTCCCGCGCCTGTCGGTCGTGCGCGACGTCCAGGCGGGTACCGCGCACATCGGCCCGTTCGCGTCGCGGGCGGCCGCCCAGCAGGCCGTGGACGCGCTGCACGCGACGTTCCCGGTGCGACAGTGCACGGGGCGGCTCCCGGCGGTGCCGGCGCCCGGCGCGAGCGCGTGCGTCCTGGCCGAGGTGGGACGGTGCGGCGCGCCGTGCGTCGGGGGCCAGGACGCCACCGCCTACCGCCCGGTGGCCGACGCCGTGCGGTCGGCCATGTCGGGCGACCCGCACGACGTCGTGCGCGCGCACGCGGCCCGCATCCGCACGCTCGTGGTGCAGGAACGGTTCGAGGAGGCCGCCGGGGTGCGGGACCGGCTCACGGCGTACGTG
>JAEYNO010000194.1 GCA_023412515.1 Actinomycetes bacterium | reverse complement strand
CGTTGAGGGCCAGCACGGCGGCCGCGACGAGCACGGCCCACAGGACGCGCCGTGCGGCGTCGTCGCGGGCCGCGGGCGGCCCCTCGTGCGCCGCCGACGACCCCTCGGTCGTCTCGCGCCGCACCGGGCCCAGACCGTGGACGGCGCCCAGCAGCGGCACGGTCGCGGGCACGACGAGCAGCGCGACACCGAGGAACACCCAGCGCCAGCCGGCGAGCTCGGCGAGGAACCCGGCGACCGCGGGCCCGACGATCGACGGCAGGACCCACGCGGTCGAGAACCACGCGAACACGCGCGGGTGCAGCACCGCGGGGTAGGCGCGCGCGACCGCCACCAGCAGCGTCACGTTGACGACGCCGCCGCCGAGGCCCTGAGCGAGCCGCCCGGCGACGAGCACGGGCATGCTCGTCGCGAGGCCCGCGACCACGAGCCCCGCGACGAACACGAGCGTGCCCGCGGCGAACGGCGCGGCCGGTCCGCGGCGGTCCGCCCACGCACCCGCGACGACCATGCCGACGACCCCGGTGGCGAGCGGGCCGGCGAACGCGAACGCGTAGAGCGCGCGCCCGTCGAGCACGGCCGCGACCTCGGGCATCACCGTCGTCACGGCGAATGACTCGAACGCGACGAGCCCGACGAGCGCGAACATCGCGAGCGACGTCGTGCGGCGGGCTCGCCACAGCGCGTCGGGCGAGGTGGTCGCGTCGGTCGTCGCCTCGGTCGTCGCGTCGGCCCGGTCGACGCTCCCGCTCACGGCGCGACCCGCAGCACGCGGAAGCCCTTGGCGCTCGCCGCGCGGGACGTGGGCAGACCGGCGTCCTCCGTGAGCCAGCGCTGCAGCGGGTCGGCGCCGAGGTTCTTGCCGACCACGAGCCACGCGTCGCCCCCCGGCACCAGGCGCGGCAGCCAGCGGCGCAGCAGGTCGTGCAGCGCGGGCTTGCCCACGCGCACGGGCGGGTTCGACCAGCACGTCGCGAAGCGCACGTCGTCCGGGACGTCGTCGGGCAGCGCGGCGACCACGTTGCCGAGGCCGAGGCGCGCGGCGTTGCGGCGCACGAGGTCGAGCGCGCGCTCGTTGACGTCGACCGCCCACACGCGCGCGTCGGGCGACGTGAGCGCGAGCGTCAGCGCGATCGGCCCCCAGCCGCACCCGAGGTCCAGGAGGTCGCCCGCGGCGGGCGGCTGCGGCACGGTGCGCAGCAGCACCTGCGTGCCGAGGTCGACGTGGTCGGGGGAGAAGACGCCGCCCGCGGTCTCGACGTCGACGTCGCGGCCGGCCAGGCGCACGTGCCGGGTCCGGCGCTGCTCGGCGGAGGCCGGACGGGCCGTGAAGTAGTGCTCACCCTGCGGGTCGTCGGTGCCGGTCACCCGCCGAGGCTAACGGCCGCGCACCGCTGTGCCCGCAGCGAAATCCCGTCGCGGCGCTCGTACGTGCGTGCGATCCTGGACACACACCGATCCCGGACGAGAGGCCCCGCGTGGACGACCGAGAGCACACCACCGACGTGACGCCGCAGGCGTCGGCGCGCAGCGCGCAGGAGGTGGCCGACGACGTCGTCGCACGGGTGCTCGCACGGGCCGGGACCGCTCTGCAGGCGGGCGGCACCGATCACACGACGTTCGACGGCGACCAGCTGGACCTCGAGGAGCGCACGTCGCTGCGCCGCGTCGCGAACCTGTCGACCGAGCTCGAGGACGTCACCGAGGTCGAGTACCGGCAGCTGCGCCTCGAGAAGGTCGTGCTGGTCGGCCTGTGGGGCGCCGGCACGGCCGAGGAGGCCGAGATCTCGCTGCGCGAGCTCGCGGCTCTCGCCGAGACGGCGGGCTCGCAGGTGCTCGACGGCCTGCTGCAGCGCCGCCGCACGCCCGACCCGGGCACGTTCCTCGGCTCGGGCAAGGCCGCCGAGCTCGCGACGGTCGTCGCGGCGGTCGGTGCCGACACGGTCGTCGTCGACGGCGAGCTGGCACCGTCCCAGCGACGCGCGCTCGAGGACGTCGTCAAGGTCAAGGTCGTCGACCGGACCGCGCTGATCCTCGACATCTTCGCGCAGCACGCGAAGTCCCGGGAGGGCAAGGCGCAGGTCGAGCTCGCGCAGCTCGAGTACCTGCTGCCGCGCCTGCGCGGGTGGGGCGAGTCGATGAGCCGGCAGGCGGGCGGCCAGGTCGGCGGCGCGGGTGCGGGCATGGGCTCGCGCGGTCCTGGCGAGACGAAGATCGAGCTCGACCGTCGTCGGATCCGCAACCGCATGGCCAAGCTGCGTCGCGAGATCGCGGCGATGGCACCCGCGCGGGAGACCAAGCGCGCGTCGCGCCGTCGCAACGCGATCCCGTCGGTCGCGATCGCCGGGTACACGAACGCCGGGAAGTCCTCGCTGCTCAACCGCCTGACGCACGCGGGCGTGCTGGTCGAGAACGCGCTGTTCGCGACCCTCGACCCGACCGTGCGCCGGGCCGAGACCACCGACGGGCGCGTCTACACGCTGGCCGACACGGTCGGGTTCGTGCGCGCGCTGCCGCACCAGCTCGTCGAGGCGTTCCGCTCGACGCTCGAGGAGGTCGCCGACGCGGACCTCATCCTGCACGTCGTCGACGCGGCGCACCCCGACCCCGAGGGGCAGATCGCGGCCGTGCGCCACGTGTTCGCGGACATCCCCGGCGCGATGGACGTCCCCGAGATCATCGTGCTCAACAAGGCGGACCTCGCGACGCCCGAGGCGGTCGCGCGGCTGCGCTCGCGCGAGGTGCACTCGGTCGTGGTGTCCGCGCACACGGGCGAGGGCGTGGCCGAGCTGCAGGAGCTCATCGCCGACCAGCTGCCGCGCCCCGGCGTGAGCGTCGACCTCGTCGTGCCGTACTCGCGCGGGGACCTCGTCAGCCGCGTGCACGAGCACGGCGACATCGACCACGAGGAGCACACGCCCGACGGCACGCTGCTGCGGGCACGCGTCGACGAGGGCCTCGCGGCCGAGCTCGAGGCGGCGTCCCGCACCGTGTGAGCCCGCGGTGCCGACGTGACGCGCTCCCGGCACGTCGGTGCGCCGCGGCGCCCGCGCGGGACGCCTAGGGTCGAGGGGTGCTGCCCACCGACCTGGACCTGCTGACCACCCCCGGCGCGCCCGCGCTGCTGCCCGACGGCTCGGCGGCCGTCGTCGCCGTGACCCGGCCCGACCTGACCGCGGACGCCTACCGCGGCGAGCTGTGGCTCGTGCCGCTCGACGCGCACGGCGACGCCGTGGGTACGGGCGAAGCCCGCCGCCTCACGCACGGCCACCGCGACGCCGAGCCCGAGGTCTCGCCCGACGGCCGCTGGGTCGCGTTCACGCGCGCACCCCTGGCCGGGGGGCCGGGCCAGGTGCACGTCCTGCCGCTCGCGGGCGGCGAGCCGGTGCGGCTCACCGACGCGCCGCTGGGCGCCGCGTCGCCGCGCTGGTCGCCCGACGGCACCCGCCTCGCGTTCATCGCGCGCGTGCCCGAGGCCGGGCGTTACCTGCCCGGCGGCGACCCGTCCGCCGAGGCGCCCCGGCACATCACGACGTTCTCCTACCGCGAGGACGGCGCCGGGTTCGTGTCCGACCGCCCGCGGCACGTCCACGTGCTCGACGTGCCTGCCGACCCGGGCGGGGCGCCCGAGGTGCCCGCGGCCGTGGCGCTCACCTCGGGTCCGCTCGAGGTCACGGACGCCGCCTGGGCCCCGGACGGCCTGGCGCTCGTCGCGACGTGCGCGCGGCACGCGGCGCGCGAG
>JAEYNO010000458.1 GCA_023412515.1 Actinomycetes bacterium | reverse complement strand
CTTCCGCTGTTCGCCGCGCTCGGAGCGCTCGCCGGGATCGCCGTGTGGAAGCGAGACGTGATCCTGCAGCCGCGCGCGCCCGAGCCCGTGCACGCGCCGGCGGTGGCGGCGACGGACGAGCCGCTGCCGCACCTGAGGGCGGCGACGGCGATGACGGCGACGACGGCGACGGCGACGGCGGCGCGGACCTCGGGGTGGGTGCGCCACCCGTCGCCCGACGCGAGCGACAGCAGCTGCACGTCGACGCCCGGCGCGTGGACCACGGCGGCGCTCATGCCCGAATCCCGTCGTCGAGCCCGACCGCGCGCACGTGGGCCCTGCCCACCGGAATGACGGCGACGACCGTGTCCATCGTCATGAGGTCCCCCTGACCTGCAGCGATACGCCCTGGATGGCACCGTAGCAGCGGGGAGTCGCAATTGTCACCACTTCTCCAGCATTCTGTGGTGGGAATCACCCCTGGCGGGCGTGCTGCATTGTTGGACGCATGAACAAATGTCGACGACGACAGGTCCGAGTGGCGGAAGAATAGATCGTCGAATGCGACTCCAGGGAGTGACGAACGTCCCTGCGGGCGCTGCGCCGGGTCGGTCCCGCTGTGCGCGGCCGCCCGGCTGCACGGACGTGCAGCGCACGCGCGTCGGCCCACGGTTGACGACCACGGAACGGCGGGGTGAGGTGGGAGCCGCGGACGACGACGTCCGGGCACGTCACGTGCCGCCGAGCGAGGGAGGCAGGGCAGTGAAGAAGCTCATCAACGACCCGCAGGACGTCGTCGCCGAGTCCGTCGAGGGGTTCGGCCTCGCGCACGCCGACGTCGTGGCGGTGCACACCGACCCGCTGTTCGTCGCGCGCGCGGGCGGCGCCGTGCCGGGCAAGGTCGGGCTCGTCAGCGGCGGCGGCAGCGGCCACGAGCCCCTGCACGCCGGGTTCGTCGGCGTCGGCATGCTCGACGCCGCCGTGCCCGGCGCGGTGTTCACGTCGCCCACGCCCGACCAGATCGCCCCCGCGATCGCGGCCGCCGACGGCGGCGCCGGCGTCCTGACGATCGTGAAGAACTACACGGGCGACGTCCTCAACTTCGAGACCGCCGCCGAGCTCGCCGACGCCGACGGCGTCACCGTCCGGCAGGTCGTGGTCAACGACGACGTCGCCGTCGAGGACTCGCTCTACACGGCCGGCCGCCGCGGGGTCGCGGGCACCGTCGCCGTCGAGAAGATCGCGGGCGCCGCCGCCGAGCGCGGCGACGACCTCGACGCGGTCGCGGCGCTCGCGCAGCGCGTCGTGGACGACGTCCGCACCATGGGCCTCGCGCTCACGGCGTGCACCGTGCCCCACGTCGGCAAGCCGTCGTTCGACCTCGCCGACGACGAGATCGAGATCGGCATCGGCATCCACGGCGAGCCGGGCCGCGCGCGCGTCGGCCTCGAGAGCGCCGACGCGCTCACCGAGAAGCTGCTGACCCCCGTCGCGGACGACCTCGCGCTCGCGTCCGGCGACCGCGTGCTGCTGCTCGTCAACGGCATGGGCGGCACCCCGGCGTCCGAGCTCTACGTCGTCTATCGTCGGGCTCGCGCGTTGCTCTCCGAGCGAGGGGTCGAGGTGACCCGCTCGCTCGTCGGCAACTACGTGACATCGCTGGAGATGCAGGGCGCGTCGGTCACGGTGCTCCGACTGGACGACGAGCTGACCGCCCTGTGGGACGCGCCCGTGCACACCACCGCGCTGCGCTGGTGAGACGGGGCCGGGGAGAGCGGGAGGCCGGGGGATGACGTTGGACGCGGCGTGGGCCGTCGACTGGGTGCGCCGCAGCGCGGCGGCGGTCGCCGAGCACCGCGACGAGCTCGTCGAGCTCGACCGTCAGATCGGCGACGGCGACCACGGCGAGAACATGCAGCGCGGCTTCCGTGCCGTGGTGGCCAAGCTCGACGCGCTCGACGCACCGCCCGCGAGCGTGGGCGACGTCCTGCGGCTCGTCGCGACGACCCTGATGTCGACCGTCGGGGGCGCGGCGGGACCGCTGTACGGCACGGCGTTCCTGCGGGCCTCGAAGGCGGGCGCCACCGACGCGCTCGGCGCCGACGGCGTCGTCGCGATGCTCGAGGCGGCGCTCGAGGGCGTCGTCGCGCGCGGCAAGGCGGCACCCGGCGAGAAGACCATGGTCGACGCCCTGACCCCCGCGGTCGCCGCGGCCGTCGAGGCCGCCGACCACGGCGCACCGCCGTCCGCCGTGCTCGCGGCCGCCGCGCTCGGCGCGCGCGACGGCGCGCAGGCCACCGTCCCGCTCGTCGCGACCAAGGGCCGCGCGAGCTACCTCGGGCCCCGCTCGGTCGGTCACCTCGACCCCGGTGCCCGCTCGACCCAGCTCATCCTCGAGGCCGCGGCGTCCGCCGCGGCCGACGCCGACTGAGCGTCACCCCGACGTCCGCACCGGCCGGTGCGGCGCACCACGGCACGACGAGGGCGTCGTGCGGAGAGGCAGGACGCGTGACCGACGAGTGGGCGCCCGTGGCGCTGGTGCTCGTGTCGCACTCGCGCGAGCTCGCGCAGGGCGCGGCGCAGGTCGCGGGGCAGATGGCCCCGCGCGTGCTCGTGGTCCCCGCCGGCGGCACCGACGACGGCGGGCTCGGCGCGAGCTTCGACCGCGTCGACGCGGCGCTGCGCGAGGCGACCGCCGACGGTCGCGCGGCCGTGGTGCTCACCGACCTCGGCTCCGCGGTGCTCACCTCGGAGTCGGTGCTCGAGCTGGCCGACGACGACCTCGCGGCGCGCGTGCGGATCGCCGACGCGCCGTTCGTCGAGGGTGCGGTCGCCGCCGCGGTCACGGCGCACGGCCGCGCCGACCTCGCCGCCGTGCTGGCGTCGGCCCAGGCG
>JAEYNO010000114.1 GCA_023412515.1 Actinomycetes bacterium | reverse complement strand
GTCGCGCGGCGCCGCGAGGGAGACGCGCACGAGCCCCGCCGCGTGCTCGCCGAACGTCGAGCCGGGCGCGACCGCGACGCCGCGGCGCGCGAGGAGCCGGCGCGCGAACGCGTCGGTGTCTGGCTCGCCCACGTCGACCATGAGGTAGAACGCGCCGTCGGGCCGGACGTGCCGCACGCCGCGGCGCCGCAGCAGCGCGCACGCCGCGTCGCGTCGCTCGCGGTACGACGCGACGGCGGCCGCGACGTCGTCCTGCGGCCCCGCCAGGGCCGCGAGCGCGCCGACCTGGCCCGTGGTCGACGGGCACGCGACCGTGGCCTCGGCGAGGTGGCCGAGGGCGTCGACCACGTGCGGGTCGGGCACGACGACGTAGCCGGCGCGCCAGCCGGTCATCGCGTACGTCTTGGAGAGGCTGAAGAACCCGAGCACGCGCCCGTCGGTGTCGTGCGCGAGCGGGCTCGCGTGCGGTGCGTCGAACGTGATGGCCTCGTAGCACTCGTCCGAGAGCACCCACAGGTCGTGGCGGCGCGCGACCTCGACGAGCGCGGCGAGCACGGCGTCGGGGTAGACGGCCCCGGTCGGGTTGTTGGGCGAGCACACGACGATCGCGCGCGTGCGGGGCGTGACGTGCGCCTCGACCTCGGCGGGGTCGGGCACGAAGCCCGCCGCGGCGTGCGTCGGGTACCGCCGCGCGACCGCCGACGCCGCGACGGCCGCCATCTCCCAGTTGGGGAACCCGGGGTCGGGGAACAGGATCTCGTCGCCCGGCGCCAGCAGCGTCGCCATCGCCATCGCGAGGCCGTGCATCGCGCCGTGCGTGACGACGACCTCGTCGGCCGTCGTGGCACGCGCGTGCGTGCGTGCCACGCGGTCGGCGGCGGCTGCGCGCAGCGCGTCGAGGCCGAGGCTCGAGGTGTAGCCGGTCCGTCCGTCGCGAGCCGCCGTGGCCACGGCGTCGACGACGTGCGCGGGCGGTGCGGCGTCCGGCTCGCCGATCTCGAGGTGGATCGCGTCCGGGTCGCGCAGCGCGAGCTCCATGAGCGTGCGGATCCCCGAGCGCGGGATGCGGGTGACGGGCGAGGCGGCGGCGGGGCGGGGCATGGCGCGACGCTAGCGCCGCCGCGTGACGGCGACGTTACCGACCGGTACGCACGGCGGTCCGCACCGCCGGGCACCGCTCACTCGCGCGCGAGCCCCAGGTGCCGCGTCGTGCCGTCCCAGACCAGGACGTCCCGCACGAGGTCGGCGAGGCCCGCCGGGAACACCTCGATCGTGACCTCGGCCAGCGCGTCGAGGTCCCACCAGCGCAGCTCGTCGATCACGTCGAGCTCGACGTCCGTCCACCCGTCGCGGCTGAGCGCCAGCTCCGCGCTGCTCACCCGCGCGAGGAACAGCACCTCGTGCTGCCGGCAGGTGCGGGCCGCGAAGTCGAACACGGCCGAGCGCGTGTACACCGGGCCGACGAGGTCGCCCGCGTCGAGCACGATGCCGGTCTCCTCGCGGACCTCGCGCACCGCCGCCGCGCGGGCGTCCTCCCCCGCGTCGATGCCGCCGCCGACCGTGAACCACCAGGAGCGGTCGGGCAGGTCGACGTCGTGCCCACGCACGAGCAGCACGCGGTCGTGCTCGTCGAGCAGGATCACGCGCGCGGCGGAGCGCTCCAGCAGCCCGTCCGGCCCCGGGACCCACTCGGACCCGAAGGCGCCCCCGGGACCGGCCCCGTCCGCACCGGCGGCGGGGACGGTCCCGGTGGGCCGCTGCTCGTCCGTGGTCACCAGCCCCGCTCGGCCAGGCGGTGCGGCACGGGCACGTCGTCGACGTTGATGCCGACCATCGCCTCGCCGAGCCCGCGCGACGTCTGCGCGATCACGTCGGGGTCGTCGTAGAACGTCGTGGCCTTGACGATGGCCGCAGCGCGCTGCGCCGGGTTGCCGGACTTGAAGATGCCCGAGCCGACGAACACGCCCTCGGCGCCGAGCTGCATCATCATCGCGGCGTCGGCCGGGGTCGCGATGCCGCCCGCCGTGAACAGCACGACGGGCAGCTTGCCGGTGGTGGCGACCTCCTTGACGAGGTCGTACGGCGCCTGCAGCTCCTTGGCCGCCAGGAACAGCTCGTCCTCGGGGAGCGACGTCAGGCGGCGGATCTCGTCGCGCAGCGTGCGCATGTGCGTCGTCGCGTTCGACACGTCGCCCGTGCCGGCCTCGCCCTTCGAGCGGATCATCGCCGCGCCCTCGGTGATGCGGCGCAGCGCCTCGCCCAGGTTGGTCGCGCCGCACACGAACGGCACGGTGAACGCCCACTTGTCGATGTGGTGCGCGTAGTCGGCGGGCGTGAGCACCTCGGACTCGTCGACGTAGTCGACGCCGAGCGACTGCAGCACCTGCGCCTCGACGAAGTGCCCGATGCGGGCCTTGGCCATCACCGGGATCGACACCGTCGAGATGATCCCGTCGATGAGGTCGGGGTCGCTCATGCGCGCGACGCCGCCCTGAGCGCGGATGTCGGCCGGCACGCGCTCGAGCGCCATGACCGCGACGGCCCCGGCGTCCTCGGCGATCTTCGCCTGCTCGGGCGTGACGACGTCCATGATGACGCCGCCCTTGAGCATCTCGGCCATGCCGCGCTTGACGCGGGCGGTGCCGACCTCGCCCGCGGCCGCGGGCTGGGAGTTCTCGGTCACGTCAGACCTCTTCGATCCGTGGGTTCGGGACGCGCGGCGCCCCGGCGGACCCCGGGGACGGGCGAGACACCGGCCGCCGTGGTCGGGGCGCGCCCATCCTAGGTGGCGGCACGCGCGCGCCGGCCGGGTGACCGGCACGCGGACGGCGGCCGACCGGCG
>JAEYNO010000088.1 GCA_023412515.1 Actinomycetes bacterium | reverse complement strand
GCCGCCGACAGCAGCGCGTCGGCGGCAGCGTGGGCGGCGACGTCGGCGTCCGAGTGCCCCGCGAGCGGCCGCTCCCCCGGCCACTCGAGGCCCGCCAGGTGCAGCACCGCGTCGGGCGCGGGGTCGGGGTCGTAGGCGTGCACGTCGACGCCGATGCCGGTGCGGAGGTTCACGCGAGCGCTCCCGTCGTCAGGGCCTGCGCGACCAGCAGGTCGCGGGCCGTCGTCACCTTCGCCGCGCGCTCGTCGCCCGGCACCACCCACACCGCGACGCCCGTCGCCTCGACGAGGGCCGCGTCGTCCGACGCGGCGGTCGCCTCGGACGCGCCGCGCCCGGTGCCCACCGCGTGCGCTCGCTCGAGCACGTCACGGTCGAAGCCCTGCGGCGTCTGCACCGCCACGAGGTCGGCGCGCGGCACGGTCTCCACCACGGGCCGTCCCCCCGCGTCGCCGCGACCGACCCGCTTGACGGTGTCGACCACGGGGAGCCCCGGCACGACCGCGACGTGCCCCGCACGCACCGCGTCGGCGACGCGCGCGACCAGGTCCGCCGGGACGAACGGGCGCGCGGCGTCGTGCACCAGCACGACGTCGACGTCGTCCGTGAGCTCGGCCAGGCCCGCGGCGACCGACTCCTGACGCGTGCGCCCGCCGCCGACGACGTCGAGGCGGACGTCGGCCGTGGCGGCGTCGACCACGTCGTCGAGCAGCGCCGCGACCACGTCGAGATGCGTCTCGGGCGCCGTCACGACGAGCTGCGAGACGGCCGCGCCGTCGGCCGTGCGCGCCGCGAGCAGGGCGCGGGCGGCGTGCACCACGAGGGGCTCGCCGGACACGGGCACGAGCGCCTTGGGCAGCGTGTGCCCGAGGCGCGTCCCGCTCCCGGCGGCGGTGAGGACGGCGGCGATGGTCATGTGCGCATCGTGCCCCGTGCGGCTGGGCGCACGGGTCCCCGACGCAGCAGACGGCCCGGGCGGTGAGCACCCGGACCGTCGTGCGTGCGGATCAGGAGGCGAGGACCTCGTCGAGGATGGCCTCGGCCTTGTCCTCCTCGGTCTTCTCGGCGAGCGCGAGCTCCGAGACCAGGATCTGGCGCGCCTTGGCGAGCATGCGCTTCTCGCCGGCCGACAGGCCACGGTCGGCGTCGCGCCGCGACAGGTCGCGCACGACCTCCGCGACCTTGATGACGTCGCCCGACTGGAGCTTCTCCAGGTTGGCCTTGTAGCGCCGCGACCAGTTGGTGGGCTCCTCGGTGTACGGGGCGCGCAGCACCTCGAACACGCGGTCGAGACCCTCCTGGCCGACGACGTCGCGAACACCGACGAGGTCGACGTTCTCCGCCGGAACCTCGATGGTCAGGTCACCGTGCGCGACCTTGAGCTTGAGGTAGATCTTCTCCTCGCCCCGGATGGTCCGGCTCTTGATCTCCTCGATCTTGGCTGCACCGTGGTGCGGGTAGACGACGGTCTCCCCAACAGTGAAAGTCATCTGCAGGTGTCCCCTTTCGCAGACGTGTATGGTATCACGCCGGATTGCCGTGATTTCCGGTGCTTCCCGGGCGTCCGCCCAGGTCAGAGGCCCGTCACCCGCCCGTCGATCGCAGTCCGCACGGCGGCGTCGCGCGCCGCGGGGCGCGGCCGCGACGCCCGCGGGACCCGGCGCGCGACCGTCGCGGGACCCGCGCACGACCCCCGCAGCACGCGCGCAGCACCCACGCGGCACCCCCGCGGGGCGCGCCACGGGTAGGCTGACCTGCGGCTCCCCGCGCTACCACACGCGCGTGGGCGCCGGTCGTGACCACCGTCCCACCCCGCCCCCGCGCGCGAGACCGAGCAGGAGCCCTCGTGACCCGCCTCCGCCCCCGCACCGCCCGGACCGCCGCCGGTCTGGCGGCCGCCGCCGTCCTCGCGCTGAGCGGCTGCTCGGCCACCAACCCGATCGCGACGATCGCGGACTACCAGCCGTCCGACGGCGTCGCGACCACGGTCGGCGACGTGCGCGTGCTCAACATGATCGTCGTCGCGCAGGGCGAGGGGCAGCCCGGCACGCTCACGGGTGCGCTGGCCAACGGCTCCGCGCAGGACGAGACCGTCACGCTCACGATCTCCGGCGAGGACTTCCGCGTCCCCGTCGCCGCGTCGACCACCCTGCTGCTCGGGGCACCCGACGCGCCCCCGCGCTACGAGACGGCCGACGTCGAGGTCGCCGCCGTCGACGCCGCCCCCGGCGGCCTGACGACCGTCACCGTCGCGACCGCGTCGAGCGGCTCCGTGCAGCTCCAGGTGCCCGTGCTGAACGACAAGCTGCCCGAGTACGAGGCGCTGCTCCCCGACACCACCGCGACGCCCGCCCCCACGCGCGACGCGTCGCAGCCGTCCGGCCAGGAGGGCGACGAGGAGGGCTGACGCCCCGCCCCTCGCACCACGACGACTGGCCGACCACCGTGCGGTGGTCGGCCCGTCGTGCGTGCGGGGCGGCTCAGCCGAAGCGGCCCGAGATGTAGTCCTCGGTGGCCTGCTCGCGCGGCGACGAGAACATCGTCGCCGTGTCGTCCATCTCGATGAGCCGGCCGGGCTTGCCGGTGCCCGCGATGTTGAAGAACGCCGTGCGGTCGGAGACGCGCGCGGCCTGCTGCATGTTGTGCGTGACGATGACGATCGTGTAGTCGCTCTTGAGCTCGGCGATGAGATCCTCGATCGCGAGCGTCGAGATCGGGTCGAGCGCCGAGCACGGCTCGTCCATGAGCAGCACCTGGGGCTTCACGGCGATCGCGCGCGCGATGCACAGGCGCTGCTGCTGCCCGCCCGACAGGCTCGAGCCCGGGCGGGCCAGCCGGTCCTTGACCTCGTTCCACAGGTTCGCGCCCCGCAGCGACTGCTCGACCAGGTCCTGCTGGTCACCCTTGGACATGCGGCGGTTGTTGAGCCGCACGCCCGCGAGCACGTTGTCCGCGATCGACATCGTCGGGAACGGGTTGGGGCGCTGGAAGACCATGCCGATCTGCCGGCGCACCGTCACCGGGTCCACGTCCGTGCCGTACAGGTCCTGGCCGTCCATGAGCGCCTTGCCCTGCACGCGCGCGCCGGGGATGACCTCGTGCATGCGGTTGAGGGTGCGCAGGAACGTCGACTTGCCGCAGCCGGACGGGCCGATGAGCGCCGTCGCCTGCCGGGCCTCGATCGTCATGTTGACGCCCTCGACGGCGAGGAAGTCGCCGTAGAACACGTCGAGGTCGGAGACGTCGATCCGCTTGGACATGGGGAGGGTCCTTCCTTCGGGTCGGAGCGGCCCCGCGGTCAGCGGGCGCCCTTCGGGGCGAACCAGCGGCTGACGAGCCGGGCCACGAGGTTGAGGAGCATGACGATGAGGATGAGCGTGAGCGCCGCCGCCCAGGCCCGGTCGATGCCGGTGCCGCCCTGCTCGTACTGGCGGTAGGCGAACACCGGGAGGGTCGCCATGCGACCGTCGAACAGGTCCCAGTTGACCTGGGTCACGAGGCCGACCGTGAGCAGGAGCGGGGCGGTCTCGCCGATGACGCGCGCGACCGCGAGCATGACGCCCGTGACGATGCCGGCCGCGGCCGTGCGGAGCACGACCTTGACGATCGTCAGCCACTTCGGCACGCCCAGCGCGTACGACGCCTCGCGCAGCTCGTTGGGCACGAGGCGCAGCATCTCCTCGACCGAGCGGATGACGACCGGCGTCATGAGCAGCGCGAGCGCGACGGCCCCCATGACGCCCGCGCGGTACGCGGGGCCGAAGACCAGCGTGAACAGCGCGAACGCGAACAGGCCCGCGACGATCGACGGGATGCCCGTCATGACGTCGACGAGGAACGTGATCGCGCGCGCGAGCGGCCCGCGCCCGTACTCGACCAGGTAGATCGCCGTGAGCAGGCCGATCGGCACCGAGATCACCGCCGCGGCGAGCGTCACCATGAGCGTGCCGACGATCGCGTGGTGGATGCCGCCGTCCGTCATGTCCCCGAAGATCCCGACCATGTCGGTCGACAGGAACGCCCAGCTGAACGACGTCGAGCCGCGCGTGAGCACGAGCAGCAGGAGCGAGACCAGCGGGATCAGCGCGAGCAGGAACGAGCCCGTGACGAGCGTGGTCGCGAGCCGGTCCGCGGCACGGCGCGGGCCCTCGACGACGCGCGACGTGATGCTCAGCGACAGCACGTACAGTGCCGCGCCGAGCGCGACGACGCCGGGCACGCCCGGCGTCCCGGCGACGAGCAGCACGAGGAACGCGAGCACGAGCGCACCGCCCGCGAACCCCCACGGGGCCCACGACGGCAGCCGCCGGTACGCGTCGGCGGCGAGCAGCCCCGTCGGGGCGACGTCGGCGGTCATCAGTTGGCTCCCGAGAACTCGGCGCGCCGCGCGATGATCCAGCGCGCGGCGAAGTTGACGGCGAACGTCACGACGAACAGCGCGAGCCCCGTCGCGATGAGCACGCTGACGCTCAGGCCGCTCGACTCGGGGAACTTGGACGCGATGTTCGCGGCGATGGTCTGCTGCTGCCCGGGCTTGAGCAGGAAGAACGAGTAGAGGAACCCGGGCGAGATGACCATGAGCACGGCCATGGTCTCGCCGAGCGCGCGGCCCAGGCCGAGCATCGCGGCGCTGATGACACCCGAGCGCCCGAACGGCAGCACGGCCATGCGGACCATCTCCCAGCGCGTCGCGCCGAGCGCGAGCGACGCCTCCTCGTGCAGCCGCGGGGTCTGCAGGAACACCTCGCGCGAGACGGCCGTGATGATCGGCAGGATCATGACGGCGAGCACGACCGACGCCGACAGCACGTTCTTGGCCGGCGCCTGGTACCCCTCGAACAGCGGGACGAACCCGAGCGTCGACGACAGCCACGTGAACACCGGGTCGAGCTGGCCGATGAGCCACAGCGCACCCCACAGGCCGTACACGACCGACGGGATCGCCGCGAGCAGGTCGATGAGGTAGCCCAGGCCCTGCGCGAGCCGGCGCGGCGCGTAGTGCGAGATGAACAGCGCGATGCCGATCGACACGGGCACCGCGAGCAGCAGCGCCAGCACCGAGGCCAGCAGCGTGCCGAAGACGAGCGGCCCGACGTACGCGGCGACCGAGGACGCGTTGAACCACGAGATGGCCTCGAGGTCCTCCGCCGACGCCGTGAGGGCCGGCCACGCCTCCAGGACGAGGAAGACGGCGACCGCGGCGAGCGTCACGAGGATGAGGACGCCGGCGCCCGTGGACAGGCCCGCGAAGACGCGGCTCGCGACGCGGCCGGTCGAGGCGGCGCGCACGGCGGCGCCCGCGTCGGCGGGCACCTGCGGGTCGGCGCCCCGCTGCGGGGGTGTGCTGGTGGTGACGGCCACGGCTGCTCCGGGTGTGGTCCGCAGGGGCGGGGAGGGGGAGGTGCTCAGGGGGTGCTGCGGGGCTGCCGCGGGCACGCCCCTGCCCCGGGGCCGGCGACGGGCCGGTCCCCGGGGCGGGTGCGCGCTGCGGTCATCCGTGCGGTCAGCTCGCGACCGTGATGGCGTCGATCGCGGCCTGCACCTTGGTGCGCAGGTCGTCCGAGATCGGCGCGGAGCCCGCGACGCTCGGGTCGGCCGCGCGCTCCTGGCCCTCGGGGCTCGCGACGTAGGACAGGTACGCCTTGACGTTGTTCGCGTCCGACTCGTTGTCGTACGTCGAGCAGGCGATCGAGTACGACACCAGGACGAGCGGGTAGGCACCCTTCTCGGTGGTCGTGCGGTCGAGCTCGACGACCAGGCGCTTGTCGGTCGCGTCCGCCGCGGCCGGCGACGCGTCGACCACCTTCGCGGCGGCCTCGGCCGAGAACGGCACGTACTCGTCGCCGACCTTCAGCGCGACCGTGCCCAGGTCGCCCGCGCGCGACGCGTCGGCGTAGCCGATCGCGCCCTCCGCGCCCGAGACCGTGTCGATCATGCCCTGCGTGCCCTTGCCCGACTGCCCGCCCGAGAGCGGCCAGTCACCCGAGGCCTCGTGCGGCCAGGCGCCGTCCGACGCCGCCGCGAGGTACTCGGTGAAGTTCTCGGTCGTGCCGGACTCGTCGTTGCGGTTGACCGGGATGATGCCCGTCGACGGCAGCGTGACGTCGGGGTTCTCCGTGGCGATCGCCGGGTCGTCCCACGTCGTGATCTCGCGGTTGAAGATCTTCGCGATCGTCGCGGCCGAGAGCCGCAGGTGCTCGGTGTCGAGGTCGGGCAGGTTGTACACGACCGCGATCGGGCTGATGTAGAGCGGGAGCTCGAGGGCCTCGCCGCCGAAGCAGCGCTCGGCGGCCTTCTCGATCTCCTCCGGCTTGAGCGCGGCGTCCGAGCCGGCGAACTGCACGCCGCCCGAGAGGAACTGCTCGCGGCCGCCGCCCGAGCCCGCGGCGTCGTAGCTGACGGCCACGTCGGGGTACGTGTCGTTGAAGCCGGCGATCCAGCCGGCCACGGCCTTCTCCTGCGACGAGGCGCCCGCGCCGGCGAGCGAGCCGCTCAGCTCGGCCGCGGAGCCACCGCCGGAGCCCGACGTCTCACCCGGCTCCGCCGAGGAGGTCGAGGAGCACGCGGCGAGCGCGAGCGCGAGCACGCCCGTGAGGGCGACCGCACCGAAACGCTTGTGGGGGGTGAGCTTCACTGTGTCCCGTCCTGTCGGTCCGCGCGCACCGGTCGGTGCGCGGCCGACGCCGACGGTAGGGGCGGCAGGTGACCGCACCGGCGGTGCTCGGTGAACCCCGGGTGAACGGTGGTCGACCAGACGCGCGTCCGGGTGCGACGTGCGTCACGGCACGTCAGTCCTCGGTGCCGTCCGACAGCTTGTAGCCGAGCCCGCGAACCGTGGTGAGCAGCGTCGGCGCGGACGGGTCCGCCTCGATCTTCGCGCGGATGCGCTTGACGTGGACGTCGAGCGTCTTGGTGTCGCCCACGTAGTCCGAGCCCCACACGCGGTCGATGAGCTGACCGCGCGTGAGCACGCGGCCCGGGTTGCGCAGCAGCATCTCGAGGAGCTCGAACTCCTTGAGCGGGAACGGCACGAGCACGCCGTCCACGTGCACGGTGTGCCGGTCGACGTCCATGCGGACGTGCGCGACCTCCAGCGTGCCGTCGTCCTCGCCGTCGTCCGACGGCGCACGGCCCGCCGCCTCGCGGCGCCGCAGCACCGCGCGGATCCGCGCGAGCAGCTCGCGCGACGAGTACGGCTTGGTCACGTAGTCGTCGGCGCCCAGCTCGAGGCCCACGACCTTGTCGATCTCGTCGTCCTTGGCCGTGAGCATGATGACCGGCACGTCGGACTCCAGGCGCAGCCGACGGCACACCTCGGTACCCGGCAGGCCCGGCAGCATGAGGTCGAGCAGCACGAGGTCGGCGCCGTGCTCGGCGAACGCGTCGAGGGCGTCGGGGCCCGTCGCGGCGGTCACGACGTCGTAGCCCTCGCGGCCGAGCTGGTAGGACAGCGGGTCGCGGTACGACTCCTCGTCCTCGACGAGCAGGATGCGGGTCACGGGGTGCTCCTGGAGGGGGTCGGCGGCGTGCGCGGCTCGCGGCCACGACGCGGGGGGTCGGTCGGGGCG
>JAEYNO010000051.1 GCA_023412515.1 Actinomycetes bacterium | reverse complement strand
AGAAGCCCGACGCGGCGGGCAGCGCAGGGGCCGGCCGGCGAGCGCGCCGCCGCGCTCGTCGGCGCCGACCTCGAGCACGCGCCGCTCGGGCCCGTGCTCGCGGCGTGCGCACCCCTGGCCACCGCTGCCGAGAACCTCTCGCGCGCGGCCGCTGCCCCGGCCGACGTCGTCGAGGCCTGGCTGGGCTCGGCCGGGCACCGCGCCAACATCGAGGACCCGGCGCTCACGCAGGCCGCCGCGGCGTGCGTGCCCGACGCGGACCAGGTCCTCTGCTCGCTCGTGCTCGTCGGCCCCTGACCCCACCCGTCGAGGGTCGGGAGCCGACCACCGGCCCTCAGGGGCGCCCGAGCGCCCGGTAGGTCCACCCGGCGGCGCGCCAGGCCGCGGGGTCCAGCACGTTGCGGCCGTCGACGATCGCCCGCCGCGCGACGAGGCCGCCCAGCTCCGCGGGGTCGAGCGCGCGGTACTCGGCCCACTCGGTGGCGAGCACCACCACGTCGGCCTGCTGCACGGCCTCCTGCGCGGAGGAGGCGAACTTGAGGTCCGGCCACTTGGCGCGCGCGTTCTCGACGGCCTGCGGGTCGGTCACGGTGACCTGCGCGCCCTGCAGCTGCATCTGCGCGGCGACGGACAGCGCCGGCGAGTCGCGGACGTCGTCGCTGTCGGGCTTGAACGCGGCGCCGAGCACCGCGATCCGGCGCCCCACGATCGACCCGGCGCTGACCTCCCGCACGAGGTCGACGACGCGCACGCGGCGGCGCATGTTGATCGCGTCGACCTCGCGCAGGAACGACAGCGCCTGGTCGACGCCGAGCTCGCCGGCACGGGCCATGAACGCGCGGATGTCCTTGGGCAGGCACCCGCCGCCGAAGCCCAACCCGGCGTTGAGGAAGCGCCGGCCGATGCGCGCGTCGTAGCCGATCGCGTCGGCCAGTCGCGTCACGTCGGCACCCGTGGCCTCGCAGAGCTCGGCCATCGCGTTGATGAACGAGATCTTGGTCGCGAGGAACGAGTTGGCCGCGACCTTGACGAGCTGGGCCGTGGCGTAGTCGGTGACGACGAGCGGCGTGCCCTCGGCCAGCGGCGTCGCGTACACCTCGTCGAGCAGGGCGCGCGCCGCGTCGCCCTCGGGCGTCGGCACGCCCTCCTCCGACGGCAGGCCGTAGACGAGCCGGTCGGGGTGCAGCGTGTCCTGCACCGCAAAGCCCTCGCGCAGGAACTCGGGGTTCCAGACGAGCGTGACCCCCGTGCCGACCAGGCGGCGGGCGAGGTCCTCGGCGGTGCCGACGGGTACGGTCGACTTGCCCGCGACGACGTCGCCGGGCGCGAGGTGCGGCACGAGCGCCTCGAACGCGGACTCGACGTAGGACAGGTCGGCGCGGAACTCGCCGTGCTGCTGGGGCGTCCCGACGCACAGGAAGTGCACGCGGGCCCCCGCGGCGTCGGCCATGTCGGTGCTGAAGGTCAGCCGCCCGGTGTCGCCGACCTCCGCGAGGAGCTCGGGCAGCCCCGGCTCGTAGAACGGGGCCGTGCCGGCCGCGAGACGGGCGACCTTCCCGGGATCGACGTCGACCCCGACGACGTCGTGGCCGAGGGACGCCATGCTCGCCGCATGGACCGCCCCGAGGTAACCGCAACCGATGACCGAGATCCGCACGATGTCCCCCCGAGTTCGAGTGCCGTCCGCCCGAACGCTACCGGGACCCGCGAGGGGAGGCTGGTGTGATGCGAGTCACAGGCCGCGCCCGTCGCTGCACCGCCGTCACGCTCGCGCTCTACCTCCTGACGGTCGCGGGCGTCACGTGGTCGCCGGCGCCCGCGAGCAACGGCACGCTCGGCGCGGTGCGGGTCGCGATCGCGTGGCTCGTCTCGCGCGGCATACCGGTGACGTACACGGGCGTGGAGGCCGGGGCGAACGTGCTCATGTTCGTGCCGTTCGGTGTGCTGGTCGGGCTCCTGGTGGCGCGGCCGTGGGCAGTGGTGCTGCTGGGCGCCGCGACGTCGGCGCTGATCGAGACGGTGCAGCTCGCGCTGCCGACGCGGGTGTCGACCGTGCAGGACGTCGTGATGAACACCCTCGGGGCGGCCGTCGGGGTCGCGGCGCTCGCGCTCGCCGCCCGGGCGCGGTCGCGCCGGCGCGGGTGACGGTCCGTCCGCTCGGACGACGACGGGCCGGGACCCCGCGCGGTGCGCGGCGCCCCGGCCCGTCGGGCCGTGCGGGGGTGGGACGCGTCAGAGGCCGAGCGCCTGCTGGATCGGCCCGAGCGCGAAGTAGACGACGAACGCCGCCGCCGCGCCCCACATCAGCGGGTGGACGGTGCGGGCCCGCCCGAGCGCGACCTTGACGACCACGTACGCGATGAAGCCCGCACCGATGCCCACCGAGATCGAGTAGGTGAAGGGCATGAGCGCGAGCGTGAGGAACGCGGGGATCGCGACCTCGGGCGACTTCCAGTCGAGGTCGGCGACCTGCGACACCATGAGGAACCCGACGACCACGAGGACCGGCGCGGCCGCCTCGGACGGGACCATCGCGACGAGCGGCGACAGGAAGGTCGCGAGCAGGAACGCGACGCCCGTCACGACCGACGCCAGCCCCGTGCGGGCCCCCTCGGCGACGCCCGACGTGGACTCGACGTAGGCGGTGTTCGACGACACCGATCCCATGCCGCCGGCGACGGCGGCGAGCGAGTCGACCACGAGGATCTGCTTCGACCGCGGCGGGGTGCCCTCGGCGTCGAGCAGCCTCGCCTCCTGGCCGACGGCGACCATCGTGCCCATCGTGTCGAAGAAGTCGGCCAGCAGGATCGAGAAGACGAGGACGACGACCGCGAGGACGCCGATCTTGCCGACGGCGCCGAGCAGCGAGAACTGCCCCAGCAGCGACAGGTCCGGCACCGCGAACGGGGTGTCGGGCAGCGAGGGCACGTTCTGGTGCCACCCGGTGGGGTTGTCGGCGCCCGCCGCGCCGACCTTCGCCCACGCCTCGACCGCCAGCGCGAGCAGCGTGGTCCCGACGACCGCGTACAGCAGCCCGCCGCGGACCTTCTTGACCAGGAGGACGATCGCGGCGACCAGCCCGACCACGAAGACCAGGACCGGCCAGCCGGACAGCGAGCCGCCCGTCCCGAGCTCGAGCGGCGTGCCCTGCCCCTGGTGCACGAAGCCCGCGTTGACGAAGCCGATGAGGGCGATGAACAGGCCGATGCCGACGCCGATCGCCCCCTTGAGGCTGCGCGGCACGGCGCGGAAGACCGCGGTGCGGAAGCCCGTGAGCACGAGGGCGAGGATGACCAGACCCTCGAGCACGACGACGCCCATCGCGTCCGCCCAGGTCATGCCCGGCAGCTGCGCGATCGTGTAGGCGACGACCGCGTTGAGGCCCAGGCCGGCCGCGAGGGCGATCGGGAAGTTGGCGACCAGGCCCATGGTGATGGACAGGACGCCGGCGATCAGCGCCGTGGCGGCCGCGATCATCGCGAGGTTCGGGGAGTCCCCGCCACCCAGGAACTGCCCGGTGCTGTCCGGCAGGGTCCCGATGATGAGCGGGTTGAGCACGATGATGTAGCTCATCGTGAAGAAGGTGACGAGACCGCCGCGGATCTCGTTGCCGATGGTCGAGCCGCGCTCGGTGATCTGGAAGAAGCGGTCGATCGCGCCGCGCGGGGCAGCGGGGGCGTCGCCGACCTTCTCCTCGGGGGGAGTAGTGGCCATGGCGCGCAGTGTGGCAGAGCACAGGACCTCCACACATGGGACGTCCAGGCACCGACCCTCGCGCGCGCCCGCGAGCCGGACGCAGTGCGGCCGCACCGCAGCCGCAGGACACGCGTCCAGAAACGCAGCAGGACGCGCGTCCACATTCGTGCAGGACGTGCGTCCAGAATTGCAGGACGTTCGTCCAGAAAAGGCCCACCCCAGCTCCGCCTCGCACCCTGACGTGTGAAATGAATGTTGCAGGCAGGAGAACACCCCGTTCGCACACCCCTGTGACCTGCGGTGACGCAAGGAAGAGCCTCGGCACCCCCGTGGGGCAATCATCCCGCCCGTCGCTCTTTGCCCGGTTCCGGTGATAGCGTCCGCATCCAGCATCTGCTTGAACTGGGGGGTAAAGCAGAATGACGTCGACCACGCATGTCCAGCCGCTGTTCCCGGCGCGCCGGCGGGCGCGCAGCGCGCCGCTGACCTGGTCCGCCTCGCTCGCGCAGCGCCTCGCCGTCACGGACGCGCTCGCGCTCGCGCTGGCCGTCGGCGTGGCCTACCTCGTGCGGTTCCCGCTCGACGGCCACGCCTACGTCTCGGGCGAGTTCTCGCCCAGCTACCTGGCGGTCTCGATCTCGCTGTTCGTCACGTGGCTCGCCGCGCTCGCCGTCGGCCGGACGCGCGACCGGCGGCTCCTGGGCGGCGGGTCCGCCGAGTTCGCCCGCGTCTTCGAGGTCACGTGGCACCTCTTCGCGGGCGTCGCGATCCTCGCGTACCTGCTCCGCATGGAGATCGGGCGTGGCTACCTCGGCGTCGCCGCACCGCTCGGCCTCGCGCTGCTGCTGGCGGGACGCGCCTACTGGCGGCAGGACCTGCGGCACCGCCGCGCCGCGGGCGACGCGCAGGTGCCCGTCCTCGTGATCGGGCCCTGGCACAAGGCGGCCAACCTCGTGGCGGACTTCCACCGCCACCCCGGGGCCGGCTACCGCGTCGTCGGCGTCTGCCTGCCCGACGGCACGCGCCCGGACGTGCGCTCGATCGACGGCGTCCCGGTGCTCGGCACCCACACGCAGGCGGCCTCGCTCGCCGTGCGGCACGACGTCGCCGCGGTCGCGGTGGCCGGCTCGGACGCGATGGACCGCGAGGCCGTCCGGCAGCTGGGGTGGGACCTGGAGGGCACGGGGATCGACCTCGCGCTCACCATGGCCCTCACGGACGTCGCGGGCCCCCGCGTGCTCATGCAGCCCGTCAACGGCATGCCGCTGATGTACGTCGACGCACCCCGGTTCAGGGGCTCGAAGTACGTGCTGAAGTCGCTGTTCGACTGGTGCGGCGCCGCTGCGGCGACCCTGGTCCTCGCGCCCGTGCTGCTCACGGTCGCGGTGCTCGTGCGCGTGACGAGCCCTGGACCCGTGCTCTACGCGCAGGAGCGCATCGGCAAGGACGGCGGCACGTTCCGCATGCTGAAGTTCCGCTCGATGCACGTCGGCGCCCACGACCGCCTGGCCGAGGTGCTCGCCGCCGAGGGCGTCACGGACGTCGGCGCGTTCTACAAGCCCAGGAACGACCCGCGCGTCACACCGCTCGGCCGGGTCCTGCGGCGGTACTCGCTCGACGAGCTCCCGCAGCTGTTCAACGTCCTGCGCGGCGAGATGAGCCTCGTGGGGCCGCGGCCCCAGATCGCCGCCGAGGTCGCCACCTACGACCGCGCGGCGCACCGCCGCCTGCTGGTCAAGCCCGGTCTCACCGGTCTGTGGCAGGTCTCGGGACGGTCGAACCTCGACCCCCGCACGGCCATGCGGCTGGACGTCGCGTACGTCGAGAACTGGACGTTGTTCGGCGACCTGGTGATCCTCACGAAGACGGCGAAGGCGATGGTGGGGGCCGATGGCGCGGTCTAGCCGACGGCCCCACGTCACGCACGGCGCCCCATGACCGAGCCGCGCACCGACGACCTCCACCGCACCTTGCGGATCACGGCCGCGCGCGGCACCGCCGTGACGCTCGGCTCCCAGGCGGTCCGGGCCGCGATCGTCCTCGCGTCGGTCGTGCTGCTCGCACGACTGGTGGAGCCCGCGAGCTTCGGGCTCCTCGCGATGGTCACGGCCGTGACGGGCGTCGCCGAGGTCTTCCGCGACTTCGGGCTGTCGATGTCGGCGCTGCGGGCGCGCGAGCTCACGCACGGTCAGCGCTCGAACCTCTTCTGGATCAACACCGGCGTCGGCGCGGCGCTCACCGCCCTGATCCTGCTCTCCTCCTGGCCGATCGCCGCCTTCTACGACACGCCCGCCCTGGTGCCGGTCGTGCAGGCCGTGTCGGTCGTCTACCTGCTGGGCGGGATGACCGCCCAGTTCCGCGTCGCGATCAACCGGGACCTGCGCTTCGGCGCGCTCGCCGTCACGGAGGTCGTCCCGCCCGCCGTCGCGCTCGCGCTCGCGCTCGCGCTGGCCGCGACGGGCCACTCGCTGGCGGCCCTCGTGGTGCAGCAGGTCGCGATGGCCGGCGCGACGCTCGTCCTCGCGGCGGCGCTCGCGCACTGGCGCCCCGGTCGTCCCCGACGCGGTGAGCCCATGCGCGAGCTCGTGTCGTTCGGCCTGAGCTACGCCGCGACCCAGCTGCTCACCTACGCGACCCGCAACCTCGACAGCGTCGCGATCGGACGCGTGTGGGGCGCCGTGCCGCTCGGGACCTACGACCGCGCGTTCCAGCTGTCGGTCGCGCCGTTCAACCAGATCAGCGCACCCATGACGCGCGTCGCCCTGCCCGTGCTCGCGCGTCTCGTCGACACGCCTGCGCGGTACGCCGGCTCGCTGCGCCGCGCGCAGCTCGTCGCCTCGTACGTCACGTCGGGGCTCCTGCTGCTGCTGGCCGGGCTCGGCACGCCCGTGACCGTCCTGCTGCTCGGCGAGCGGTGGGCCGCCGCCGGGCCCGTGCTCAGCGTGCTCGCGCTCGGGACGGTGCTCCGCTCGCTCCAGCAGGTGACCAACTGGATGTTCATGTCGCACGGCCGCGCCGACGCGCAGCTGCGGCTGCACCTCGTGGGTCAGCCGGTCGTCATCGTGCTGATGCTCGCGGGGCTGCCGCTCGGGCCGATCGGCGTGGCGGCGGGCAGCGCCGTCGGCTACGCCGTCTTCCTCGCCATGGCGCTGCCGTGGGCGGGACGCGTCACGAGCACGCCCGTGCGGCCGCTCGCGAGCGACGCCACGCGGGCCGTGCTGGTGGTCGGCCTGCCCGCGGGGGTCGCCGCGCACCTCGTCGCCACCCACGTGGCGGCGGGCCCCCTGCTCCAGGTCGTCGCGGGCGTGGGTGCCGCCGCCGCCTGGTACCTGGTCGCGTGGGCCGCCGTGCCGCGGGTCCGCGCCGACGTCGCCGTGCTCCGTCGTTTCGTCACGCTCGCACTGGGAGGCTCCCGATGACCCGCGTCTTCCTCTCCACCTGGGGACAGAACTACAACCTCGGGGACTCCGTGCTCAGGCGCGGTCTCCTGCAGGCGTTCCGGGGCGACGGCGTGGCGCTGCACGTCTTCGTGGGCGACAACGACGCGGGCTACCTCTCGGCGCTGGGGCTGCGCGACACCGACGTGCTCTACACCGAGCGCGACCGGTGGTGGCGCGCGGCGGCCGGCCGGATGCTCGCGGAGCGCACCGTGCTGGTCCAGACCGCGGGCGAGCTCGTGCTCCCCGCCGGCAGCCGCACGGCCGGGTGGCGCTCGGTGCTGGGCGGTGCGCTCGCCCGCGCGGGTGGCGGCGCCGCGGTGCACCTGGGTGCCGGGCTGCGCGACCCCTCCGCACCCCTGCCCCCTCTCGAGCGGCGGGCGCGACGCACGTTCGCCCAGGTCGCGTGGCGTGACGAGGACACGGCGCGCGCGTTCGGCACCGGTGACGTCGCACCCGACTGGGCGTTCGGCGAGGGCACCGAGCCCGACGCGTCCGGACGCGTCGGGCCGCCCCGCGACGACCGGTCGGTCATGGCCGTCACGCTGCGCGGCGACCGCGCCCCCCTGACCGCCACGCAGGTCGCCCGCGTGCGCGCGATCGCCGACGAGCACGGCTGGACCCTCCGGGTGTTCACGCAGGTGCGGACCGACGCGGACCGGGCGCGCGAGCTCAGCACGCGTCTGCGGTGCACCGCACCACCCCTGGTGTGGGGCGACGAGAGCCACGCGGACTGGGAGCGGCGCGTCCGTGACCTCTTCGCGCGGAGCGCCGCGGTCGTCAGCGACCGCGCGCACGCGCTGATCATCGGCAGCTCCGAGGGCGCGATCCCGGTCGGCCTGTCGGGTGCGTCCGTGCGCAAGGTCGTACGGTTGCTGCGGCCCGCGGGCTTCGAGCTGCCCGAGGGCGACGGCGACGAGCTCTCGACCTACGTCCGGGCGATGGCCGCCGACCCCCGATCCGTGGACGTCCGCGTCGCGGCGGCGCGCCGGACCGTGCAGGCGATGGCCGCGCGCGCCCGCGCGCTCGCGGAGGGCGTACCACGAGGCGTGGGCTCCCCCGCGTCGGCCGGGCCGCACGTGACCACGTCCGTCGGCGCCGGCCGCGGCCCCGTCGCGCGGGGCAGGGCCTGATGCGCCCGATCCGCGCCTACTGGTGGTCCCCCCTGCGGTCCCCGCGCGCGCTGGCGTCCGAGGTCAGGCACCGCCCGCAGGCGTGGCTGCGCAACCCCGGCCACGGAGCGACCCGGTTCACCAACTACGGCGACGAGCTGACCGCGCTCCTCGTCGAGTCGGTCACGGGGCGCCGCGTGCGGTGGGCACCCCTGGGGCACGCCGACGTCGTCGCGGTCGGGTCCGTCCTCGCCCAGTACCTCGCCCGGGGCGGCCCCGAGCTCGTCTGGGGCAGCGGGCTGCACGCGCCCGTCGACCTCACCCCCGAGACCCGGCGCGCCGTGCGCGAGCGCGTGCTCGCCGTGCGGGGCCACCGCACGCGCGACCATCTGGGGCTCGGCGCCGACACGCCCCTGGGCGACCCCGCGCTCCTGCTGCGCGTGCTGACGCCGCCGCGGCGGCCTCGCCGTGACGCGCCCGTGCTCGTGCCGCACTTCTCGGACCTCGCCTCCCCCGCCGGACGCCTGGTGTGCGGCGAGTTCCGACGCGCCGGCTACCACGTGGCGGATCCGTCCCTGCACCCGCGCGCGATGGTCGCGCTCGTCTCGCGCGCGTCGCACGTGGTCACCGCGGGCATGCACGGGCTGATCCTGGCGCACGCGCTCGGCGCCCCGGTGCTGGTGACGCACCTCGACGGCACCGGCGAGCGGTCGCGCTGGAAGTACCACGACTACCTCGCGGCCGTCGGCCGCCCGTTCCGGTCGACGCCCGCGTCGACGATCCTCACCGACGACCGCGCCCGGGCCGCGCTGCTCGAGGAGGCGCGCGCCGCCACCCCGACGGTGCTCGCACGGGTCGACGGGCTGGTCGACGACCTGCTCGACGCGGCCGAGCCGCTGCGGACGGTCTGACGCGCGACGTTCACCAGCGCGCGTGCAGCGCACGGTTCGCGAGCACGCGCGCGTCGACGTCGGGCAGCGCGGCGCGCACCTCGGTGCGGTCGGCGGG
>JAEYNO010000046.1 GCA_023412515.1 Actinomycetes bacterium | reverse complement strand
GCCCTGAATGATGCCGCTCGCCGGCTCCTCGCACACCACGAGCCATACGACGACGACCGAAGCGGCAGCCCCTGAGCTCGTCGGACCCGGAGGGAAGCCTGGGACTAGGACCCGATGAGGTGCGCGGCGAGGTAGCCGGCCACCTGGTCCAGGGCGACGCGCTCCTGCGCCATCGAGTCGCGGTGGCGCACCGTCACGGCCTGGTCCTCGAGCGTGTCGAAGTCCACCGTGATGCAGAACGGCGTGCCGATCTCGTCCTGGCGGCGGTAGCGGCGGCCGATGGCACCGGCGTCGTCGAAGTCGACGTTCCACGCCTTGCGCAGCTCGGCGGCGAGGTCACGCGCCTTCGGCGACAGGTCCTCGTTGCGCGAGAGCGGGAGCACCGCGGCCTTGACCGGTGACAGGCGCGGGTCCAGGCGCAGCACCGTGCGGACGTCGACGCCGCCCTTGGTGTTCGGCGCCTCGTCCTCGGCGTAGGCCTCGACGAGGAACGCCATGAGGGAACGGGTCAGGCCGGCCGCCGGCTCGATGACGTACGGGTAGTACTTCTCGTTCGACACCGGGTCGCGGTACATCAGGTCCTTGCCCGAGTGCTCCGAGTGGGTCTTGAGGTCGAAGTCGGTGCGGTTGGCGATGCCCTCGAGCTCGCCCCACTCGCTGCCCTGGAAGCCGAAGCGGTACTCGATGTCGACGGTGCGCGTCGAGTAGTGCGAGAGCTTCTCCTTCGGGTGCTCGTAGTGGCGCAGGTTCTCGCGCGTGATGCCGAGGTCCACGTACCAGTCGGTCCGGGTGTCGATCCAGTACTGGTGCCAGTCCGCGTCGGTGCCGGGCACCACAAAGAACTCCATCTCCATCTGCTCGAACTCGCGCGTGCGGAAGATGAAGTTGCCGGGCGTGATCTCGTTGCGGAACGACTTGCCGATCTGGCCGATGCCGAACGGCGGACGCATGCGCGCCGAGGTGTAGACGTTCTTGAAGTTCACGAAGATGCCCTGCGCGGTCTCGGGGCGCAGGTAGTACAGGCCCGACTCGTCCTCGATCGGGCCGAGGTACGTCTTGAGCATCATGTTGAAGTCGCGGGGCTCGGTCCACTGGCCGCGCGTGCCGCAGTTGGGGCAGGCGATGTCGCCGAGGCCGTGCTCGGGGGCGCGGCCCTTCTTGGCCTCGTACTCCTCGACCAGGTGGTCCTCGCGGAACCGCTTGTGGCACGAGAGGCACTCGGTCAGCGGGTCGGTGAACACGCCGACGTGGCCGGACGCCACCCAGACCTGCCGCGGCAGGATGACGGACGAGTCGAGGCCGACGACGTCCTCGCGGCTCTGGACCATCGCGCGCCACCACTGGCGCTTGATGTTCTCCTTGAGCTCGACGCCCAGCGGTCCGTAGTCCCACGCGGAGCGGGTGCCGCCGTAGATCTCGCCGCTGGGGAACACGAATCCCCGGCGCTTGGCGAGGGAGACGACGGCGTCGAGACGGGACGGTGCGGCAGCCACGGTGGTTCTTCTCCTGGGTCGAGGAAGCCCGCGGCTGGGTGCCGCGGGGCACAACCGGGACAGGCTACCGGTCGCACGCGCGGGACCTCCGGACCGGGCCGGTCCGCGCGGCGGCAGGCAGACTGTTTTGACAACGGTTCTCGTCAACCTGAGAATGGGTCTCATGTCGAGCAGCACCCGCCCCACCGCTCCCCGCTCCCGGACCGCGACCCTCGCGGCCGCGTTCGCCGTGCCCGTGCTCGCCCTCGGGGCGTGCTCGACCGCTGCGGGCGGCGACGACGGGACCATCAGCGTCCTCGCGTCCTTCTACCCGTTGCAGATGGTCGCCCAGCAAGTGGGCGGCGACCGCGTCGACGTCGGCTCCCTCACACCGCCCGGCGCCGAGCCGCACGACGTCGAGCTCTCGCCCGCGCAGGTCGCGTCCGTGTCCGCCGCGCAGCTCGTGGTCTACCAGTCGGGCTTCCAGGCCGCCGTCGACGCCGCCGTGTCCGAGGCCGGGCCTGCGCACGTCGTCGACGCCGCCGAGGTCGCCGACCTCGAGACGACCGCGCAGGAGGGCCACTCGCACGAGCTCGGCGAGGACGACGAGCACGCCGACGAGGACGGCGACGACGCCCACGACCACGGCGGGCTCGACCCGCACTTCTGGCTCGACCCCACGCGCATGCCCGCCGTCGCCGACGCCGTCGCCGACGCGCTGAGCGAGATCGACCCCGACGGCGCCGACGTCTACCGCGCCAACGCCGCCGCGCTCGGCACGCGCTTCGGCGAGCTCGACGACGCGTACGCCGCCGGGCTGGCCACGTGCGAGCGCCGCACGGTCGTCACGACGCACGAGGCGTTCGGCTACCTCGCGCAGCGCTACGACCTCGAGCAGGTCGGCATCGCGGGCGTCGACCCCGAGACCGAGCCGTCGCCCGCGCGGCTGCGCGAGGTCGGCGACCTCGTCCGCGACGAGGGCGTCACCACGATCTTCTTCGAGACGCTCGCGTCCCCGAAGGTCGCGCAGACCCTGGCGTCCGACCTCGGCGTCGAGACCGCCGTGCTCGACCCGATCGAGGGCCTGACCGACGACGCGCAGGACTACTTCTCGATCGCCGACGCGAACCTCGAGACCCTCCGCGTGGCATTGTCCTGCTCGTGAACGCGATCGACGCCACCGACGTCCACGTGACGCTGGGCGGCCAGCCCATCGTCCGCGGCGTCGACCTCGCGGTGCCCCCCGGCCAGGTCGTCGCCCTGCTCGGGGCCAACGGCTCCGGCAAGTCCACGCTCGTGCGCGCGCTGCTCGGCGTCGTGCCGCTCGCCTCGGGCAGCGTCCGCCTGCTGGGCGAGCCGCTCGGTCGCGGCGTGCCGTGGCAGCGCGTCGGGTACGTGCCGCAGCGCATGGCCGCCGCCGGCGGCGTCCCGACCACGGCGCTCGAGGTCGTCGTCTCGGGTCTGCTGCACGGCCGTCGGCTGCGACCGCCGCGCGACCGCCGCGCCCGGGCGACCGCGGCGCTCGCCGCGCTGGGAGTCGAGGACCTCGTCGACCGGCGCGTGCAGGAGATGTCCGGCGGCCAGCAGCAGCGCGTGCTCATCGCGCGCGCCCTCGTGCGCGAGCCGGCCTTGCTGGTGCTCGACGAGCCGACCACGGGCATCGACCTGCCGACGCAGGACACGTTCGTCACGGCGTTGTCCCGGCTGCGGGACTCCGGCACCACCGTCGTCGTGATCCTCCACGAGATCGGGCCCTTCGCGCCGCTCATCGACCGCGCGGTGGTCCTGCGGCACGGCCGCGTCGTGCACGACGGCCCGCCCCCGCCCGCCCGCGGCGAGCACGGCCACGCCGAGCACGACCACCTGCACCCGCACGCCGACCCCGAGCCGCCCGCCGACGGCCCCGACCTCACGCTGGAGGTGGCCCCGTGAGCGCGTGGGACCAGGTGCTGACGCTGCTCGGCTCGCCGCTCATGCAGCGCGCCCTGATCGCCGCCGTGCTCGTCGGCGCCGCCGCCCCCGTCGTCGGCACGTTCCTCGTGCAGCGGCGCATGGCGCTCATGGGCGACGGGATCGGGCACGTCGCGCTCACGGGCGTCGCGCTCGGGTGGCTCGTGGGCAGCTGGGCGGCCGTCTCCCCCGCCGACGCGCTCGCGGTGCCGGGCGCGGTCGTGGCCGCCGTCGTCGGGTCGGTGGTGATCGAGCTCGTGCGCGAGCGCGGCCGCACCAGCGGCGACCTCGCGCTCGCGATCATGTTCTACGGCGGCATCGCCGGCGGCGTGCTCCTCATCAAGGTCGCCGGCGGCACCAACGCCAACCTCATGAGCTACCTGTTCGGTTCGATCTCGACCGTCTCGACCGGCGACCTGTGGTGGACCGTCGCTCTCGCGGTCCTCGTGCTGGGCGTGGGCGTGGGGCTGCGCTGGACGCTGTTCGCGGTGAGCCACGACGAGGAGTTCGCGCGCGCCAGCGGGCTGCCGGTGCGCCTGGTGTCGATGCTCGTCGCGACGCTCGCCGCGCTCACCGTGACGATCGCGATGCGCGTCGTAGGGCTGCTGCTGGTGAGCGCGCTCATGATCGTCCCCGTCGCCGTCGCACAGCTCTACGCGCGTTCCTTCGGCCGCACCATGGCCGTGGCCAGCGGGATCGGTGTCGCGGTGAGCGTCGTGGGGCTCGTCGTGACGTACTGGAACGACGTGCCGCCGGGGGCGACGATCGTCGTGCTCGCGATCGCCCTCTACGCGCTCTCGGCGGTGCTGCACCCCGTGCTCGCCCGCCGGCGCACCGTGCACGACCCGCACCCCGACATGTCCGACGACGTGCTCGTGCCGGCCGTCGACGCCGCGTGCGCGCCCGAGACCGGGCGCGAGACCACCCCGGCGTCCCACCGGCCGTGAGGCCGCGCTCGCACGCGACGTAGGATCGGACGGTGACGCCGGCACAGGTCCTGCAGGAGTACGGCCTCGACGGGATGCCCGTCGCGGTCGCGCTGCTGTGCCTGTTCGGCATCGTGCTGGCCCGTTCCCACCTCACCTACTGGGCCGGGCGTGGCGTCGCACGCGGAGCCCGCTACGAAGGCGAGCACCGTCACGGCCCCGCCTGGTGGCAGCGCACGGTCGACCGCACGGCACGCCTCACGTCGACGCCCGCGGCGCGCCGAGGGCTCGCGCTCGTGCACCGCTGGGGCCCGTTCGCGGTGACCCTGGCCTACCTCACGGTCGGCGTGCAGACCGCGGTGTTCGCCGCGGCGGGCGTGCTGCGCATGCCCTACCTGCGCTTCACGCTCGCGTCGCTGCCGGGGGCAGTCGCGTGGGCGGTGATCTGGGGGACGGTCGGGATCGGCGCCGTCTGGGGTGCCCTGAGCCTGGCCACCGGGTCACCGTGGGGGCTCGTCGCGCTGGGCGCGGTGATCGCGGCGGTGGCCGCCGCCGCGATC
>JAEYNO010000477.1 GCA_023412515.1 Actinomycetes bacterium | reverse complement strand
CCCGTCGGAGGAAGCCGATGAGCACCACCACGCTCCAGGCCGCGCCGCCCAGCGCGCCGGCCCCGCGCGCGTCGCGCGCGATCACCCCCGCCCGGCTGCTGCCGTGGCTGTTCCTCGCGCCCAGCCTCGCGGTGCTGGCCGTCATCACGGGCTACCCGCTCGTGCGCATGCTGTGGCTGTCGGTGCACGAGTACGAGCGCGCGCAGCTGCTCGGCGTGCCGGCCGAGTTCGTCGGCCTCGACAACTACACCGCGACGCTCACCGACGCGCGGTTCTGGACCGTCACGGCCCGCAGCTTCGCGTTCATGGTGGTGTGCGTCGCCCTGACCATCACGCTCGGCACGCTCGTCGCGCTGCTGCTCATGAAGCTCGGCAGGGCCCTGCGGCTCGTGCTGTCGGTCGGCCTGCTGCTGGCGTGGGCCATGCCGCCGCTGGCCGCCATGCTCGTGTGGGGCTGGATGTTCGACACGCAGTACGGGGTCGTCAACCACCTGCTCACGCGGCTCACGTCCACCAGCTGGATGGGCCACCCCTGGCTCATCGACCCGCTGTCCTTCTTCGCGGTGGCCGCGCTCGTCGTCGTGTGGGGCGCGATCCCGTTCGTCGCGTTCACGCTCTACGCGGGCTTCACGCAGGTCCCCGGCGAGGTGATCGAGGCGGCGCAGCTCGACGGCGCGAGCGCGCGGCAGCGGTTCTTCGGCATCCAGGTGCCGTACGTCCGGTCGATCTACGTCGTGCTGGTGGTCCTGTCGATGATCTGGGACCTCAAGGTCTTCACGCAGATCTTCGTGCTGCAGGGCATCGGCGGCATCAAGTCGGAGACGAGCACGCTCGGCGTCTACATCTACGAGATGGGCATGGCGCAGGGCCACTACGGCGCCGCGAGCGCGATCGCCGTCATCTTCACCGTCATCATGCTCGTGATCTCGGCGTACTACGTGCGCGCGACGGTCAAGGAGGAGGAGCTGTGAGCCTCGCACCCGCCGGCCCGGCCCCCGCGACGCCCCCCGTGGCCCCCGCCGCCGTCCGCGCGGGCGCCCGGCCCGTCGCGACGCCCGCCCCGCGCCGCCGCTCGCGCCGCCGCCGGGCCGCGTCGGTCGGCTGGGGCGTGCTCGCCGTGCTGGTCGCGGCGGCGTTCGCGTTCCCCGTCTACTGGATGGTCAACACCTCGTTCCTGCCGACCAACCTCATCTCGGGCCCCGACCTGCACCTGTGGCCCGACGCGTTCACGCTGCGCAACTACGAGACCGCGATGTTCCGGCAGGTGCGCTCGCCGTTCGTGCCCGCCCTGGGCAACTCGTTGCAGGTGACGTTCCTCGTGCTGGTCGCGGCGATGCTGCTCGCGTTCGCGGCGTCGCTCGCTGTGACGCGCTTCCGGTTCCGGGGCCGGCGCGCGTTCGTGCTGTCGATCCTGGTGGTCCAGATGATCCCGGCCGAGGCGATGATGATCTCGGTCTTCCAGATGATCGACTCGGCGCAGCTGCTCAACACGGTCGTCGGCCTGGGCGTCGTCTACCTCGCGGGCGTGCTGCCCTTCACCATCTGGACGCTGCGCGGCTTCGTCAACGGCGTGCCCGTCGAGCTCGAGGAGGCCGCGATGATCGACGGCTGCTCGCGCCCCCGCGCGTTCTGGAAGGTGACGTTCTCGCTGCTCGCGCCCGGGCTCGTCTCGACCGGCGTGTTCGCGTTCCTGCAGGCGTGGAACGAGTTCATCATGGCGCTCATCATCATGACGCGCCCCGAGTCCATGACGCTGCCCGTGTGGCTGCGCACGTTCCAGCAGGCGACCAAGGCGACCGACTGGGGGGCGCTCATGGCCGGCTCGGTGCTCGTCGCGGTCCCGGTCGTCGTGTTCTTCCTGATCGTGCAGGGACGCATGACCGGCGGGCTCGTGTCCGGGGCGGTGAAGGGCTGAGCCATGGAGAGCACCACCCTGGGGGGGACCACGGGCGTGCCCGCCGCGCCGCCCGACCCGCGCGGGCCCGGCTGGTCCGTCGGGGTCGACGTGGGCGGCACCAAGGTCCTCGCGGCGCTGCTCGACCCCGCGGGGCGGGTCGCGCGCACGCACCGCGCGGCCACGCGGCCCGGCCCGGACGGCCTGGTCGACGTCGTCACGACCGCCGTGCGGACCCTGACCCACGCGCACGGCGTGCCGGTCGAGCGCCTGGCGGGGACGGGTGTCGGCGTGCCCGGCGTCGTCGACCCCGTCACGGGGACCGTCGAGCACGCCGTCAACGTGGGCGTCGCGCAGCCGTTCGCGCTCGCCGCCGCGGTCGCGTCGGTGCTGGGCCCCGCGGCGCGCGTGCGGGTCGAGAACGACCTCAACGCCGCGGTGCTGGGCGCCGCGCACACGGTCGAGCCGGGCGCGACGGCGCGCGACGTGGCGTTCCTCGCACTGGGCACGGGCGTGGCCGCGGGCCTGCTGCTCGACGGGACGCTGCGCCGCGGGTCGCACCGGGCCGCGGGGGAGGTGGGGCACCTCACGCTCGTGCCGGGCGGGCTGCCGTGCAAGTGCGGTCAGGCCGGGTGCATCGAGCAGTACGCCTCGGGGAGCGCGCTCGACGCGGCCTGGCCGTCGCCGGACGCGCGGCCGGCTCCCGTCGCGCTGTTCGACGCCGCCGACGGTGGCGACGCGTCGGCGGTCGCGGTGCGGGACCGCTTCGTCGGGGCCGTGGCGGTCGCGGTCCGGGTCCTCGTGCTCACGTGCGACGTCGACCGCGTCGTGGTCGGCGGCGGCGTCAGCCAGCTGGGCACCCGGCTGCTGGACCCGCTGCGCGCCGAGCTCGCGCGCGAGGCCGCGGCGTCGCCGTTCCTGGCGTCGCTGGGGGTGACCGACCGCGTGCACCTGGCACCGCGGGACGTGCCGGTCGCGGCCGTGGGCGCCGCGCTGGTGGGACGAGGGGAGCACGTCTGATGGAGGTCGTCATCGCGCCGGGCGCCGAGCTGGCCCGGCTGGCCGCGGACGCGGTCGAGCGGCTGCTCACGGCGCGGCCCGACGCCGTGCTGGGCCTGGCCACCGGCTCGAGCCCGCTCGCGGTGTACGACGAGCTCGCGCGCCGGCACGCCGAGCGCGGCCTGTCGTTCGCGCGGGCCCGCGCGTTCCTGCTCGACGAGTACGTCGGCCTGCCCGCCGACCACCCCGAGCGGTACCGCAACGTCATCGACGCCGAGCTGGTCGCGCGCGTCGACCTGCGGCCGGAGGCCGTTCACGGGCCCGACGGGCTGGCCGACGACCTGCCGGCGGCGTGCGCGGCGTACGAGGCGGCGATCGTCGAGGCGGGCGGCGTCGACCTGCAGATCCTCGGGATCGGGACCGACGGCCACGTCGCGTTCAACGAGCCCGGGTCCTCGCTCGCCTCGCGCACGCGCATCAAGACGCTGACCCGGCAGACCCGTGAGGACAACGCGCGGTTCTTCGACGACGACGTCGAGCGCGTGCCGACGCACTGCCTCACGCAGGGGCTGGCGACGATCTCGGCGGCGCGTCACCTGGTGCTGCTCGCGCAGGGCCGCCACAAGGCCGAGGCCGTGCACCAGCTGGTGGAGGGGCCGGTGAGCGCGCTGTGGCCCGCGACCGTGCTGCAGCTGCACCCGCACGTGACGGTGCTGGTCGACGACGCCGCCGCGAGCCGCCTCCAGCTCGCCCACTACTACCGCGAGACCTACGCGGCGAAGCCGGCCTGGCAGGCGCTGTGACCGGTCGGCTCAGGCGGGCGGGGGGTCCGCCGCCGTGAGGGCGCCGCGGACGAGGGCCACCGCCTCGTCGGTCGACAGGCCCGCCGCGCGCGCCGCGCGCGCGTAGTCGGCGGC
>JAEYNO010000452.1 GCA_023412515.1 Actinomycetes bacterium | reverse complement strand
GTCGCGCTGCTCGCGCTCGGCTGGTGGATGCTGCGGCTCGGCGCGTACGAGGCGAGCCTCGTGCGGTGGGACTGCGGCGGCGGGTCGTGCGCGACGAACGACTTCGCCGGCGCGGCGCCGTCGCTCGGCGGCATGGCGATCGTGCTCGGAGCCCTGCTCGGCGCGGGGGTCGTGCGGTGGGTCGCGCCCGCTCTCGCCGCGGTCGTCGCGTCGTCGGCGCTGCTGGTCGGGTGGCGCGGAGCGGTCGCCGAGGGGCTGGTCATCGCCGGGGCCGTGCGCGTGCCGATGGTCATCACCGGGGTGCTGCTCGCGCTCGCGGCCGTCGCGACCGTCGTCGCTCTCGTGAGGCACGTGCGTCGCGTCGGGACCCTCGCGCGCCTCGCGGGGCGCCGCGCCGCGTGGGCGCGCGTCACCGACTACGACACCGACGAGCAGGGGCGCGTGCTCGGCACCCTGCACTTCGACGACGCCCAGGGCGTGCGGCACACGGTGCGGACCGTCGTGCCTCGCCAGGCGTTCGCCGTGCCCGCCCAGGCGCTCTACGACCCCGCGCGGCCCGACGACGCGGCGCGGGTGCGGGTCGGGCTGCCCGTGCAGCCGCTCACCGCCGCGGCCCGGCAGACGCGGGAGCGGGCCCTGCGGGTGCGGGTGCCGTTGGCGAGGGACGACTTGCCCGGCGGCCGTGACCCGGGCAGCGACCAGCAGGAATGACGCGCGTCAACCGGTCCGTTGCCTGACGGAAGAGCGGCCAGCTTGATCAGCCCGTGAGTCGTCCGTGCATGGCGCGCGCCGTCCGGGTGACACCGGTCGAGATCGTCGTGGCGTCGCCCGATGAGGTGAGAGGGAGGCGGCGCCCATCGCGTCCGCATCACCAGCGTTGATCGCGCAGCAGGGCCCGGCGCGACTCCGGGGACGACAGGGGGCAGCAGCATGCACGAGCGAGGTCCGACTCACTACGACGTGCTGGGTCTGGACACCGATGCCAGTCATGACGAGATCCGACGTGCGTGGCGCAGGGTGGCACGAACTACGCATCCTGACCGGAACCCGGGCGCACCCGCGAGCCTGTTCCGCCTTGCGAAGGCGGCGTACGAGGTGCTCTCGGACCCGACGTCCCGAGCACGGTACGACATCGAGCTCGGTACGGGCCTCACGTCAGTCTCGGCGGCCGCGTCGTCTTCTGCCGGAGACGACGCGGCGCGGGAAGAGTCGCAGGGGCCGCGCGGGACGGCGCCGGAGTCGGCCTCCCCGCCGCAGAGCACGGCGCCGGCGGCGCGTGCCACATGGTCGGCGACCCTGTCCACCCTGCGACGATCTGCCACCGGAGCCGTTCCGCGCTCGCTGGTCGACCGCTTGCCCGGCGCAGTCGGGCTGGTCGCCATCCTCGCGTGCCTCGCACCGACGGGCGTCCGCGACGTCTTCGGCGAGGTGCTGGTCATCCAGCTCGTCGGCCTCGTGCCCGCCGTGGTGCTTGCGGTCCGCGGTCGGCCTCTGGCGTTCTGTGTGGTCGGGATGCTCCACCTCGTGTACAGCGGAGTGCTCCTGGGTGCCGACCCGCAGGCCGAGCCTGCGACCTTGGTGACCCGGGTGGTGGTGGTGCAAGGTGCCGGTCTCGCCGCGTGCGTCTTCAGCGCGGTCCGCCTGCGACGTCCCCGAAGGCGCCAGCCCCGCCCCACGCGGACCGACCCGCCTGCCTATGGACTACGGGGACACGAGTGGAAGCAACTTGGCTGCGGAGCGCAGCTGGTGGCCCTGTTCGGCGCGGCTCTCCTGGCGGGGCCTCCTACTGCGATGATCACCGGTGCCGTCATCGAAGCGATCTCGCCCCCTTCCTCAAGCGTCGAGACGATCGCGATCGTGGCCTCTGTCGCAACCACTGGAGCCATGTTCTGGTTCCTCACATGGCTCATCCGGCGGGTCACCCGCCGTCCCGCCTTCTGGTGCGAGCACTGCGGCGTGCGGACGAGACCGCAGTTCCGTGTCTGCGCGTCGTGCGGTCGGGTCAAGGCTCTCCGTGAGGTGTGACGGGTCTGGTCGTCGAACCGGCTCGTACGCCGTGGCTCGCATGCGTCCCGTCGTCGGTGGTGTGGGCCTGTTGGGTTCCGGGTGATGCTTTACGGTTCGGGTTCGGTTGATCCTTGACGTTGTCGTCAGCGTGCTCGTCGGGTCTTGGTCAGTGCACCTCCCAGGGCTCGCTTGTTGCGGACGGGACCGGTGCTGGTGCGCTGGACAGTGCGCAGCAGCTCGTTGCCGACCCAGAACTGCAAGGTGTCCGGACCGACCAGGACATCGCAGCGCTCGCCTGCGCGGTGGACCCCGACCGAGACCTGCTGCCATGACACGCAGACGACGCCGACGGTAGAGACCTTGCGGGCGACCCACTGCGGTCCGGTGCGGTCGGGCTCGGGGGCTCGCTCACGGTGGGCCGCGCCGGCGAACCTTGCTGCGGGGGTCGCCATGGCGATGGACTGGTGCGGCCGGTCGGTGTTGTAGAAGGCAACCCACCGATCGAGTGCGTCCCGGGCCTCGGCGAAGGTCGCGAACTGCCGAGAAGTGCCGAACTCCGTGCGCAGAGTGCGGTGGAACCGTTCGATCTTCCCGGTGGTGGTCGGTGATCGGGGCTGGGTCAGCAGGTGCTCGATGCCGTTACGCCGGCAGATCGCGTCGAAGAGCACCTCGACCGGCGGATGGTTGAAGCGGCCGGTGAACACCTTGCCGTTGTCGGTCAGGATCTGTTCGGGGACGCCGTGCTGGTCCAACGCGTCGCTCAGCCCCTCGCAGACGAACCTGGTGCGCTCAGCTGGCATCAACCTCGCGCACACGCAGAACCGGGAGTGGTCGTCAATCCCGGTCAGGCACTTCGTCGAGGTCCCGTTCACGAGCACCACCCCGGCGACCACGTCCATCTGCCACAGCTCCATCGCCCGACCGCGCTCCCAGCGACGCCAGTGCTCATCACGCCGACGTCGCCCACCGGTCACGATGAGCTCAGCGCGGCGCAGCGCCCGTTAGACCCCCGAGCGTGAGACCACGATGTCGCGCCGGGCCAGCTCGTGAACGATCCGCACCGGACCCCACCCCGGGTGAGTGCGTCGCATCTCCAGCACCGCGACCTCGTCGTCAGGATCCATCTGGTGCGGGCAGGACACCGGCCGGTGCGACCGGTCGACCAACGCCTCGAGCCCTCCGGCCTCGTACCGGGCCAGCCACACATGCAACGTCTGGCGCGAGATGCCCCATGACGCTGCGACCTCGGTGATCGTCCGACCATCTGCGATGACAGCCGACACCGCCTTGTACCGCTGCTCGGCCACGCTCATCTCCCTCATGGAAGAGCGTCAAGGATCAACCGGAACCGGTGTCAACCCTCAACCGGAACCCCGTCAACCCTCAGCCGAACATCCAACGTCCAGCATCAGCCGGAACAACACACGGGAGAGGTGGGCCCCGTGGGGATCGAACCCACAACCCGCGGATTAAAAGTCCGCTGCTCTGCCAGTTGAGCTAGAGGCCCGGGTGATGAGGGGTTTCGTTCGTGGAAACCACGGGACGACACCCGTGTCGTCCGCGGGTGCCTGGTGAGGGCCGCTGCGGCTGACGAGGTCGACGGTACAGGCTGGCCGGAGCCGGTGGCGTGGGCGTCGCGGCGGTGGTGGACCGTGGTTCGCGCCGCCGTAGCCGGTCGGTGGAACCCTCGGGATGACGGCGGTGTGGTCGCGCTGGACGGGCACCGCCCCGGCGTCGGCAGGAGTCGCCCTGGGGTTCGAGGTCAAGCCGTCAGGGCCAGCAGCTTGCGCTCGTAGGGGTCCGGCTGGTGCCCGATGTCGTAACCGGTGACCTCGCGCACGACGGCCAGCACGTCGCGTGCCAGCGTGGTGAACGTCGTCTGGTCGACCTCGTGCGGCCACACCTCGGTGGTCCAGAAGACCTCGTCGTGGAAGAAGGCCAGGGCCATGTAGCCCGAGCCCAGCGTGAGGGTGAGCTCGTCGTACCGGACGGGGTTCCCGCGCCCGTCCTCGCCGTCGTCGACGCCCTGCGTGAGGTCGTGCCCGCGCTCGCGCAGCTGCTGCGCGATCTGCGCGCACCAGGCGTGGCCCTGCTCGGTGGTCGTGGCGTCCAGCGGGGCCGAGTTGTCGAGCACCGCGCCGTCGGCGGTGAACTCCAGCTGCCAGCGTGCACCGACCCAGTCGGGCTGCTCGACCTTGGCTGCGAGCCATGCGGGCGTGTTCTCCGGGGTGCGCGGGTACTTCTCGGCGTCCTCGACCCACGAGTTCGGCGCGAAGTCGTAGGCGGGCTCGGTGTCGTAGTCGAAGTCCGTGGTGATCCGACCGTCGGCGTAGACGGAGAACCTCGCCGTGAACCACGTGCCCGCGCCGGGCCGGTACATCGCGGCCCGCAGGTCGTCGAGCCGGTCATAGGTGTCAAAGCTGAGGCGTCCGGAGACGTTGACGCGTCCGGCCGGGGTCTCAGCCTCGACGTGGTCGGTGCCCGTCGGTCCGACCTTCTGGTAGGTCAGGAACAGGCGCGTCCACCCGGAGGGTGCCAGTCAGGCCAGATCGGAACCGATGACCTGAAGGTCAGCCGCGTCAGGACGGATCGTCATTGTGTGAAGTTCACCCTTCCGATGTTCTGCCCATCAGCGAGCACGTCGATCACGACTCGGCCGGGTCGCGTGTTGCTCCCGGGGTGCTGCAGGTCGATCTTCAACTCGATCAGCGCGTTCGGATCCTGGTCGATCAGCCGCCGGATCTCTCGCTCCATCGTGCCGTAGTCGCCCCCGGCGGCATTGATCGTCGCTCGGAGCGCGATGAGGTTGAGGCCCTCGCCGGCACCCCCGCCGCTCGCCGGGATGAGGTGGGCTCCCACGTTGCCGGGCAACCCACGGGGCGACGCGCGTGTCGTCCGCGGGTGCACGGTGAGCGGTGCGGCGGGCGACGAGTCGACGGGACAGGCTGGTCGGGGCAGGTCGGGGCAGGTCGGGGCAGGTCGGGGCAGGTGGGGGCGTGGGCGCGGGAGGTCGCGTCGGGTGGGTCCCCGCCGCGGGTCAGATCGTCGGCGCCGCACCAAACTCGGGGTCGGTGAGCTCGTCCCACTCACCGAAGTTCGGGCGAGTCATCCAGAACGACGGGACCTTCACGTCGTCACTGGTGAAGACGTCTCGCATGCCGGGATCGACGGTCTTGTCGGTGATCTCCACGCGGACGTGCCCGTCGGGCTCGAACCACGCCTCACGACGGCGCGTGGAACGCACCCGGTTGTAGTACCGCTCGCCGTCGGGGTAGTCCAGATCGATCGTCGCGTGGCGCCAGAGCATCCCGTCGACGACGCGGTAGTCGATCGTCCGTCGGTGCGTGCCATGACGATCGAAGAACGCAACCCGGACGTTGCCGCTCGCGCCGACGGTGAACGTCCACCGCTGCAGAGGTGACTCCTGTCGTGCGACCGACGAGCCGATCGCGGAGAACGCCTCACCGGACTCGTACCGGCGGCGTGCTTCATCCTCCGTGATCCATACGACGTCAGACGCCGGGATGGAAGTGTCCCAGTACTCCGCATACTGAACCTTGGTGCCCATCAGTTGCCGCCGCTCCCGAGAATGTCCGTGATCTGAGCGTCGAGCGCAGCCCGCCCAGCGACACCGCTCCTGACCGCTCCCCCCCCCGCTGACGTCGGGGTCGCTGAATGTCTCACCGCGCGCCCCGTACGGTGCCTGCCGCGTCAGGCGTCCAGGGCGAGGAGCTTGCGCTCGTACGGGTCGGGCTGGTCCCCGATGTCGTACCCGGTGGTCTCGCGCACGACGGTCAGCACGTCGCGTGCCAGTGTGGTGAAGGTCGTCTGGTCGACCTCGTGCGGCCACACCTCGGTGGTCCAGAAGACCTCGTCGCGGAAGAAGGCCAGGGCCATGTAGCCCGAGGCCAGGTTGAGGGTGAGCTCGTCGTACTGGACGGGGTTGCCGCGCCCGTCCTCGCCGTCGTCGACGCCCTGCGTGAGGTCGTGCCCGCGCTCGCGCAGCTGCTGCGCGATCTGCGTGCACCAGGCATGGCCCTGCTCGGTGGTCGTGGCGTCCAGCGGGGCCGAGTTGTCGAGCACCGCGCCGTCGGCGGTGAACTCCAGCTGCCAGCGCGCACCGACCCAGTCCGGCTGCTCGACCTTCGCGGCCAGCCATGCCGGGGTGTTCTCCGGGGTCCGGGGGAACTTCTCAGCGTCGTCAGCCCACGAGTTCGGTGCGAAGTCGTAGGCGGGCTCGTTGTCGTAGTCGAAGTCCGTCGTGATGCGCCCGTCGGCGAAGATCGTGATCTTTGCGGTGAACCACGTGCCGGCACCGGGTCGGTACATCGCTGCGCGCAGCTCGTCGAGGACGTCCGCGTCGTCGAACGACAGTCCGGCGGGTACGGTCACCTGCGCCGCGGGAGTCTGCGCGGTGACGCGGTCAGTGCTAGCGGGCCCGACAGCCTGGTAGGTCAAGGTCACGCTCGACCAGCCGTCCGGCGCCAGGGACGCCAGCATCGAGCCCAGGGCGTTGAGGTCGGCGGAGTTCGGACGGACGGTCATTGCTGGATGCGCACCTTCCCGATGTGGTTGCCGTCGGCCAATACCTTGATCTCTAGGCGGTCTGGCCGTAGGGAGTCTCCTGGGTAGCGAAGGTCGATGACGAGCTCAATCAGCGCGTCCGGATCCTGGGCGACCAACCGCCGGATCTCTCGCTCCATCTTGCCGTAGTCGCCCCCGGCGGCATTGATCGCATCTCGGAGCGCGACGAGGTTGAGGCCCTCGCCGCCACCTCCTCCGCTCGCCGCGATGAGGTGGGCTCCCACGTCGCCAGGCTGCCGGTCGGCCCGTCCTGCAACGCGCTGCTGGTGTCCATTGCGATGCTCGGCAGCGTCGGCCGCGGCTGTCGGGTCCCACCTGCCCTCGACGTGCTCGACCCGTCCGAGGTGGTCGGTGACGTACACGTTGCGACCGTCGACCACGTACACCGAGTCCGGCGCCGGCTTGTGGAGCGCCTTGTTCCAGCCGCCCTTCTGGCCGGATGTCTCGACATGGGGTGTCTTGTCAGGGAACCGCCTGGACACCTCGCGGATGTTCAGCGGAGCGCGGGCGGTCGGGTCGAGCTTCGCGGGCCAGAACTGCACCGAGCCTCGGTCGTCGGCCAGCATCAGGCGCCACTCGCGGCGGAAGAACCCGGACACCGAGGTGTTCAGGGCGCGCTGGGTGGCGACGATGGCCGAGTTCTCCCAGGCGGTGCGTGCGCCGGCGCGTAGGGCGCTGGCGGCGGCGGCGCGGATGCCGGCGTTGGCGGTGCTGCGGGCGCCGCGGACGGCTGCGGCTCCGACGCCGCCGGTGACGAGCGCGAGGGCGATGTCTGGGGCGAGGGAGCCCAGGGCGCTGGCGGGGCTGGTCTGCC
>JAEYNO010000418.1 GCA_023412515.1 Actinomycetes bacterium | reverse complement strand
GCCGCCGAGGCCCTGCCCGACGTCGCCGCACCGGGCACCTCCGCACCGGGCGCCTCCGCACCGGGGACGCCCGTGCCGGGCACGCAGCCGCCGGAGGCCCGGGTCACGCTGCCCGCCACCACGGTGGGCGCCGACCGGGTCCTGCGCGTCGTCGTGGACGTCGCGGACGTCACCCCGACGGTCGCGGGCTCCGTCACGACCGAGGTCTCGGTCGTGCGCGACGGGATCGTGGTCGGCGTCGGGACCCATGCCGCGACGGGCACCGACGCGCTCGACGGGACGGCGCGCGCCGAGGTCGTCCTGGACCTCGTGTCGTGCGACCAGTACCCCGACGGCCAGGGCTCGGCGCGTCTCCCGGCCGGCGACTACGACGTCGTCGTGACCCAGGCGCTCGCGTGGACGGGCGCCGACGGCGCCACGGGCACGATCCGCACCGGGACGACGTCGCCGCTGACGGTGAGCGACGACGACGCCGCCGAGGTCGCGGCGGGCACGGTGTGCTCGACCCCCGCGTCGCGGCTCGCCGCGTCGACGGGGGACGCCGCGAACCCGTGGCCGGTCGCCGTGGATGCCGACGTCCCCGCCGAGGTCGGCCCGGACGAGCCGCTCGAGGTGGACGTGCGGATCACCACGACGGGGAACGAGGCGCTCGAGACCACCATGGGATGGCCCTGGATGGTCCTCACGCGCGACGGCGTGGTCGTGAGCCAGACCGTCGCGCTCCCGGAGCCCGCGCTCGCGCCGCCCGCTCCGGGGAGCACCGACACGTACTCCGCGCAGATCGAGCTGATGGACTGCCGCGCGCCGGCGCCGTCCGACGCGTCGACGGACCTGTGGTCCGACGCCCGGCGGGTGCCCCCCGGCGAGTACGAGGCGTGGGTGGTCGTGGACCTGGGCGTCACGGACCGGGACGTCGCACAGGCGGCCCGGGTCGTCGCCGGCCCCTGGGCGGTCCGCGTGGGGTGACGCGCCCGCGTGGGTCAGCCCCGGTGCAGCCCGTCCCGTGGCACACGGGCGAGCGCGTCGGCGTACGGGTCGTGCCCGGGCGACTGCCGCGCGTCGCGCAGCACGTGGTCGCGCACGCCGAGGTCCGCCAGCACGGCGACGAGCTCGGCGACGTCGTCCGGCGCGAGCACCGCCGGGTCGACCGTCGTGCGGACCTGCAGGTCGACGCCGCTGTCGAGCAGCAGGCGCAGCGAGGCGAACGCCTTGTCCGCCGCGGTCGTGCCCGCACCCGCGCGGGTGATCGCGCCGTACAGGTAGGCGGGCGCCTTGACGTCGAGCACCACGCGGTCGACGTGCGGCAGCAGGTCCGGCAGGCGCGCCGGGTACGCACCGGCGGTGTGCACGCCGACGAGCAGCCCGAGCTCGCGCACCTCGCGCGCCGCGGCCACCACGCCCGGCTGCCGGGTCGGCTCGCCGCCCGTGAGGACGAGCCCGTCGAGCAGGCCGCGACGCCGGCGCAGGAGGTCCGTGACGTGCGACCACGGGACCGTGCCCGGGAGCGTCGGGTCGAGCAGCGCACCGCCGTGGCAGTACGTGCACCGCCACGGGCAGCCCTGCAGGGAGGCCGTCGCCACGAGCCGGCCCGGCCAGTCGTCGGCCGAGAGCGCCACGAGGTCGGCGACCTGCAGGGAGGTCGCCCGGCTCTCCCAGGCGGCCGGCGCGCTCACGTGCGGGGCTCCGCCGGCACACGGGGCTCGCTCGGGACACGGGGCTCCCCCGGCACACCGGGCTCCGCCAGGACACGGGGCTGCGCCGGCGCCCGCAGCGCGACGCGCGGGCCCGTGCGTCGCCGCATCGCTGCTCCTCGCTCGTCGGGTGGGGTCGAGCACAGCACCCCGCGGCGCCTCGGCGCGAGGCCCCGGCCTCGCGAAGCGGCCGGCAGGGCCGTCCCGGCGCCCGCAGACGCCCCCGTCGGTCCGCGCGGCAGGGGCGAACGTCCCGGACGTCGTCCGCGCGTCAGGCCGACGCACCGCCGGGCTCACGCACGAGCCGCACCCGGTCGCCCGGTCGCAGCTGCGCGGCCCGGGCCCGGCCGACGGGCGTCAGCACCGCGACGACCGGGTAGCCGCCCGTCACGGGGTGGTCGGGGCCGAACAGCACGGGCCGGCCGTCGTGCGGGACCTGGACGGCGCCCGCGACGAGCCCCTCCGAGGGCAGCTCGCCCGCCGCCGCGCGCGTGAGCGCCGCGCCCGTCAGCCGGACGGCCACGCGGTTGCTGTCGGGCGAGACGTCCCACACGGCCGACCACAGCCGGGCCCGGCTCGCGGTGTCGAGGTGCGTGAGGCGCGGGCCGTCGACGGCGGGCAGACGGACCACGCCCGCCGGCGCGCGGTGGGTGTTGACGGCGTCGCCGAGGAGGACGGGCGGCTCCGGGATCTCGGGGAGGCCGTCGTACGCCGTGCCGTACGGCAGCACGTCGCCGGCCCGCAGCGGCGCCGGGCCGAGGCCCGACAGCACGTCCCGCGAGCGGGAGCCGAGCACGTGCGGCACGTCGACGCCGCCGCGCACCGCGAGCCACGTGCGCAGGCCGCGCTCGGGCGCGTGCAGCGTGAGCGTCGCGCCGCCCGGGGCCCGCACCGCGACCCCCACCCGCACGGGCACGCCGTCGAGGTCGGCGTCGACGACCGCGCCCACCAGGGTGAACGCGGTCGCGGCGCCGAACCGCACGGCGAGCCCACCCAGCACGGTCTCGAGCACGGCCGCGTCCCGCGCGTTGCCGACGAGGTGGTTCGCGCGGGCGAGCGCGGCCGGGTCGGCGGCGCCCGAGCGCGGCACGCCGATGGCCGCCAGGCCCGGTCGGCCCGCGTCCTGCACGAGCGTGAGCGGCCCTGCCGCGAGGACCGTGAGCGCGAGCGGCAGGGCCGCGTCGTCCTCGGTGGGGCAGCCGACTCGGGCGAGGTCGCCGGCTCCGGTCGGGTCGTCGATGCGCGGGGGGTCGCCGGCTCCGGTCGGGCGGCCGACGCGGGTGAGGTCGCCGACTCCGGTG
>JAEYNO010000417.1 GCA_023412515.1 Actinomycetes bacterium | reverse complement strand
ACGATCTCCGAGGCGCGCCCGCGCGCCGCGGCCTCGAGGAGCCGGCCGGCGAGGACGAGCGTCGGGATCATCGCGGCCGTGTCGAAGTAGACCTCGCCGCCGCGGAGCATGCCCCAGGCGCTCATGGCGAGCGCCGCGCCGGAGCCGGCCACGACCAGCGCGTCCATGCCGAGCGCCCCGCCGCGGAGCGCGCGCGCCGTCGCGCGGAGGAACGGCGCGCCGGAGTAGAGGAACACGGGGAGCGTGAGGCCGAGGGAGATCCACTCCATGAGGCGGCGCGCGCCCGCGTCGATGCCCTGGAAGTACCCGGCGTAGAGGGCCGCCTGGTAGATCATGAGCTGCGAGACGAGGAAGGCGGCCGTGCCGAAGCGGACGAGGAGGTCCCTCACCTCGGCGCGCGCGGCCGCGCGGCGCGCCGAGTCGGACCACGGGCGCGGCGCGTAGCCGGCCGTCCGGAGCCGCTCCAGGATCGTCCGGAGCTCGGCGCGCGCCGGATCGAAGCGGACGCGGGCCCGGTGCGTCGCGTAGTTCACGCGCGCGTCGCGGACGCCCGGCGTCCGCGCGAGGAGCCGCTCCACGAGCCAGACGCACGAGGCGCACCGGATGCCCTCGACGATGAGCGTGAGCTCCGCGGCGCCGTCCCCCTCGCGGACCGCCGCCTCGAACGCCCCGAGCTCGAGGGCGGCCGGCGCCGCCGGACCGTGCTCGGTCCACCGGCGCTCGGCGTAGTAGCGCGCGAGCCCTTCGTCGTGGATGAGCTGGTACGCGCCGCGGCAGCCGGCGCAGCAGAACACCCGCGGGCCGCCGCCGACGTCGCCGCGGGCGGGTTCGCCCTCGACGTCGTGGGCGACGCGATGCGCGCCATGCGCGACGCGACGCCGCTCGCCGACCTCGCGCGCGTCGCGGCTCCCGTGTGGCTCGTCAACGGCCGGTGGGACCACTTCCGCGGCGACGAGCGGCGGTTCCTCGCGGCGTGCCGCGACGGCCGCCTCGTCGTGGTCCCGCGCGCCACGCACCTGGTGAGCCTCGTGCAGCCGGTCCGGTTCACGCGCGTGCTGCTCGACGTCCTCGGCGACGTGGACGCGCGCGAGGCGTCAGCCGTGCGGGTCGGCGAGCTCCCAGGCGCGCACGCCGCCGACGATGCCCGCCTGGTTCGGCACGACGACGACGTCGTCGCCGAGCCGGTCCAGGGTGGTCGCCGTGATGCGTCGTGAGTTGCCGCCGCCCAGGTAGAGGCGGTCCCAGCGGAACACCGGCCGGAACCCGTCGACGACCTTGCGGACCCGGCGCGACCAGAGCCCGTCACCGAGGCGCGCGCGCTCGTGCTCGCCCACGTACGCGTCGTACGTCGTGCCCCAGCGCACGGGCGCGTGCGACAGCTCGAGGTGCGGCGCGATCCGGCCGCCGTCGAACAGCGCCGACCCCAGGCCCGTGCCGAGCGTGAGGACCAGCTCGAGCCCCGTGCCCGAGACGACGCCCGCACCGTGCACCTCGGCGTCGTTGAGCACGAGCGTGGGCAGCCCCAGACGCTCGGCGAGCAGGGCCCGGACGTCGCAGCCCTGCCACGCCGCGAGCAGCTCGGGCACCACGGCGGTCCGCGGACCGGAGCGGGTCACGTAGTGCGGCGTCGCGACGACGACGCCGTGCCGGATCATCCCGGGCACGCCGACCGTCGCGCGCTGCGCGGGCGGCAGCCCGGCCGCGATGCCCGCGATCGTCTCGGCGAGGCGCTGCGGAGGCAGCGGGTACGGCGTGGGGACGCGCACCGGGGGTGCGTGCAGCGTGCCGGCGGCGTCGAGCACCGACGCCTTGATGCCGCTGCCACCGCAGTCCACGGCCAGCGTGTAGGGCTCGACGGGCACGTCAGCACGGTAGCCCCACCGCTACCGTGGGCCCGTGACCAGCACGCCCGCCGACCTCGTCCGCCTGCGCATGGACCTTGCGTACGACGGCACGGACTACGCCGGCTGGGCGCGGCAGCCGGGGCTCCGGACCGTGCAGGGCGTGCTCGAGGACGGGCTCGCGACCGTCCTGCGGTCGGCCCCCCGCGGGGAGGCGCCGCCGCGCGTGACGGTCGCGGGCCGCACCGACGCGGGCGTCCACGCGCGCGGTCAGGTCGCGCACGTCGACGTCGTCGCCGGGGCGCTGGCCGCGGCGCGCGGACGCTCGGACCGTGCGGACGTCGAGGCGCTCACCACGCGCCTGGCGGGCGTGCTGCCGCCCGATCTCGTGGTGCGGTCGGTGACGCGCGCACCGGTGGGCTTCGACGCGCGGTTCTCCGCGCTGCGGCGGCGCTACGCCTACCGCGTGTGCGACGAGCCCGCCGAGCGCGACCCGCTGCGCCGCGCGGCGGTGCTGTGGCACCGGCGCCCGCTCGACGTCGCGGCCATGGACGCCGCGGCGCGCACGCTCGTGGGACGGCACGACTTCGCGGCGTACTGCAAGCCCCGGCCCGACGCGACGACGATCCGCACGCTCGAGGAGTTCGCCTGGTCACGGCCGGCCGACGGCGCGGATGCGGGCCTCGTGGTCGCGCACGTCCAGGCCGACGCGTTCTGCCACTCCATGGTCCGCGCGCTGGTCGGCGCGAGCCTTGCCGTGGGGGAGGGGCGGCGGCCCGTCACGTGGCCGCGCGACCTGCTCGACGCGCGGCGTCGCGAGGGCGGCGCGACCGTCGTCGCGGCGCACGGGCTCACGCTCGAGGAGGTCTGCTACCCGCCGGACGCCGAGCTCGCGGCGCGCGCCGAGCGCACC
>JAEYNO010000415.1 GCA_023412515.1 Actinomycetes bacterium | reverse complement strand
GCGGCGGGCATCGCGGGCGGCGACCATGACGCCGAACTCGCCGCGCTGCACCAGGTCGGCCGCGGCCGCCCCGAGGCGCGTCGCGAGCAGCCGGTCCGCGGCGCACGGCGCCCCGCCGCGCTGCACGTACCCGAGGATCGTCACGCGCGACTCCAGGCCCGTCGCGGCCTCGAGCTCGCGGGCCAGCTTGAACGAGTGCTCGCGCTGCGCGTCCTCGACGTGCTTGAGGTGCGTCTTCGCGGCGCGCCGCGCCTCGGGGGTCCTCGCGGACTTCACGAGCAGCTGCGCGGCCTCGTAGTCGGCGGTGTCGTCGACGTCGCGCGCGCCCTCCGCGACGGCGACGACGGAGAACGACGAGCCGCGCGCGGTGCGCTGCTTGATCGTCTCCGCGACCGACTCGATCGTGTAGGGGATCTCGGGGATGAGGATGATGTCGGCGCCGCCGGCGATGCCCGCCGCGAGCGTCAGCCAGCCGGCCCGGTGCCCCATGATCTCGGTGAGGATGATCCGGTGGTGGCTGTGCGCGGTCGAGTGCACGCGGTCCACCGCCTCGGTGGCGATCTCGGTGGCCGTCGCGAACCCGAACGTCGTGTCGGTCTCGGCGATGTCGTTGTCGATGGTCTTGGGCAGGTGCACGACGTTGAGCCCCGCGTCGACCAGGCGCATCGCGTTCTTCGCGGTGCCGCCGCCGCCGAGCATGATGAGCGCGTCCAGCCCGAGCTCGCGGTAGTTCTCGACGACGCGCGGCACCATGTCCTGCGGCTCGCCGTCGACGACGTACCGGTGCACCTTGTCGCGGCTCGTGCCGAGGATCGTGCCGCCGACCGTGAGGATGCCCGACAGCGCCTTGCCGTCGAGCTCGACGTACCGGTTCTCGACCAGGCCCGTGACGCCGTCGCGGAAGCCGAAGAGCTCCATCCCGTAGTGCGCGATGGCCGTCTTGCCGAACCCGCGGATCGCCGCGTTGAGGCCGGGGCTGTCGCCGCCCGCGGTGAGGATCCCGACCCGCCTGGGCTTGCCCATGTCCGCTCCCGCCGTCGCCGGCCGGTGCGTCCCGGCCCGTCGCGCGCCCAGCCTGCTGCACGCGCGCCCGCGCGCACAAACCCCGCGACGCCGCAGGTCGCGTGGTCGGACGCGTGCGGGACGCCCTCAGGCGGCGGTGCGCGGGCCGTACATGATGAGCGCGACCCCGGCGAGGCACACGAGCGCTCCCGCGACGTCCCACCGGTCGGGCCGGAAGCCGTCGACGACCATGCCCCACGCGAGCGACCCGGCCACGAACACGCCGCCGTACGCCGCGAGGATCCGCCCGAAGTGCGCGTCGGGCTGCAGCGTCGCCACGGCGCCGTACAGGCCGAGCGCGATGACGCCCGCCCCGACCCACACCCAGCCCTTGTGCTCGCGCAGCCCCTGCCAGACCAGCCACGCCCCGCCGATCTCGAGCCCGGCGGCGGCCACGAACAGCAGGATCGAGCGCAGCGTGGTCATGGGGGTCCTCTCGACGCGGTCGCACGAGTATCCCGCGGGCGTTCCACCCGCGGTCGGCACCGTGCGAGCGACGCGGCCGACCCCGTCATCCGTCGCGTGCCGGCGGGCACGCGTGCGACCGACGACGGGGTCGGTGCGACGGGTGAGGCGAGTCGCTTGCCGACCCCGCCCTCCGTCGCGTGCCGGCGTGCGGTGGCGCGACGGATGACGGGGTCGGTGGCGGTGGGGAGACGGGTGACCGGCGACGGATGACGGGGTGAGCCGTCCGGGGGCCGACCGTCAGGCGTCGAGGGCCTCCCGCAGCGCGCGGGCGACCGGCCAGGCCGCGTCGGCCGTCGTGCCGGCCACCGTGATCGTCAGCCCCGTCGTCGGGTCGTGCTGCGACCAGAACGACACGCCCGTGTCCTGACCCTCGAGCGAGACCGCACCGTCGGGCTCGGGCAGCCACAGGCCCAGCCCGTAGCGGCCGTCCTCGGTGTCGCTGCGGACCTCCCGCATCCGGGCCACGAGGTCCGCGGGGACGATCCGCCCGCCCAGCAACGCGCCCCACAGCCGTTCGACGTCGGCCGTCGTGGTGTACGCGCCGCCGTCGCCGCCGCCCACGACGGGCAGGTGGTGCACGTTGCTGCGCCACTCGCCGTCGACGAGCACGTACCCGAGAGCCGCGTCCGCGGGCAGCGCGTCCGAGCGGGGGTAGCCGGTCGACGCCATGCCCGCGGGCTCGAGCACCCGCGTACGCACCAGCTCGTGGAACGGCGCGCCCGAGGCGCGCTGCGCGAGCAGCGCGAGCAGCACGAACCCGCCGTTGCAGTACGCGAAGTCGGTGCCGGCGGGGAACAGCGAAGCGTGGCCGTCGAGGATCGGCAGGTAGTCCTCGGGGTCGACGAGCCGGTGCACCGGCACCGGCATGAGGTGCTCGGTGAGGTCGGCGTCGTCGTCGAGGTAGTCGCCGATGCCCGACCGGTGGCTCAGCAGGTGCTCGACCGTCACCTCGTCGGCGACGAGCGGGAGGTCCGTGCCGAGCAGCGACCGCGCGGTGGTGGTGAGGTCGAGCGTGCCGTCGGCGACGAGCGCCAAGATCGCGAGGGCCGTGAGGCCCTTCGAGCCCGACGCCATGGCCACGCGGTGCGCGGGTGTCAGCGGTGCGAGGCTCCGGCGGTCGGCGACGCCCCACGCGGCGTCGAGCAGCACCGCGGACGTCGCGGGGTCGGGTGGCGTGCCTGGTGCGGTCCGGGACACGCGGGCGACGACGCCGGCGAGGGCGTCGGTGTCGTCGTCGGGGTCGGTCGTGGCGGACGCGATCGCGTCGTCGGCCACCTGGCGCAGGCGTGCGTCGGGGGTCATGCGCGGCGACGCTACCGGTGCCTCGGCGCCCGGCGCGACGGTATTCCGACAGATTGTGTAACAATCCGCGGGTGCGTGCCGTCCTCGCCGTCCTCCTCGCCGCCGTGTGCTTCGGCACCACGGGCACCGCGCAGGCGCTCGGCCCCAGGGCCGATCCGCTCGTGCTCGGTGCGGCGCGCATCGCCGTCGGCGGCCTCGCGCTCGCGGTCGTCGCCGCCGTCGTGGCGCGCCGTGACCCCGCCCGCCGTGACCCCGCGCGTCGTGACCC
>JAEYNO010000336.1 GCA_023412515.1 Actinomycetes bacterium | reverse complement strand
GTGCCGCAGCTCGTCGTGCTGGGCGGGCCGAGCGGACGCCCCACGGCGGTGCGCGAGCTGCTCGCGCTCGCGGTCACGCTGGGCGTCGACGACGACGTCGTGGTGCGCCCGCCCGCGCCGCGCGACGAGCTCGCCGCGTGGTACCGCGCGGCCGACGTCGTCGCGATGCCGTCCCGCTCGGAGTCGTTCGGGCTGGTCGCGGTCGAGGCGCAGGCCACGGGCACGCCCGTGCTCGCCGCGGCCGTGGGCGGGCTGCGCACGGTCGTCGACGACGACGTCTCGGGCCGCCTCGTGCCGGGGCACGACCCCGCGGTGTGGGCGGACGCGATCGCCGACGCGCTCGCGGACCCGCAGCGGCGCGCACGCTGGGGCGAGGGCGCGCGGCGGGTCGCCGAGCGGTACGCGTGGACGACGGCCGCGGACCAGCTCCTCAAGGTCTACGCGGTCGCGGGCGAGGCGCGTCGCTGACCCGCGCGCGGGCCGCCGACCGCGGGACGGACGTCCCTGCGGGGCCCGCCGGGCTGGGGCAGGATGGTCGCCATGACCTACACCCTCGTGCTGCTCCGCCACGGCGAGAGCGAGTGGAACGCGAAGAACCTGTTCACCGGCTGGGTCGACGTCCCCCTCTCCGAGAAGGGCGTCGAGGAGGCCAAGCGGGGCGGCAAGCTCCTGACGGACGCGGGTGTGCTCCCGGACGTCGTGCACACGTCGCTGCTGCGCCGCGCGATCACGACCGCGAACTTCGCGCTCGACGTGGCGGACCGCCTGTGGATCCCCGTGAAGCGCTCGTGGCGCCTCAACGAGCGTCACTACGGCGCGCTGCAGGGCAAGAACAAGAAGCAGACGCTCGACGAGTACGGCGAGGAGCAGTTCATGCTCTGGCGCCGCTCGTACGACGTCCCGCCGCCGGAGATCGAGCTCGGCACCGAGTTCTCGCAGGACACCGACCCGCGCTACGCCGGTGAGCCGATCCCGCGCACCGAGGCGCTCGCGCAGGTCCTCGAGCGCGCGCTGCCGTACTGGGACGCCGAGATCGTGCCCGACCTGAAGTCCGGCAAGACGGTCCTGGTGGCCGCGCACGGCAACTCGATCCGCTCGATCGTCAAGTACCTCGACGACGTCGACGAGCAGACCATCGCGGGCATCAACATCCCCACGGGCATCCCCCTCGTCTACCACCTCGACGAGGAGACGCTGAAGCCCACCAACCCGGGTGGCACGTACCTCGACCCCGAGGCGGCCGCGGCGGCCATCGCGGCCGTGGCGAACCAGGGTCGCTGAGCGTCCCCGACGCACCGCCGACGCACGACGACGGCCGGTCCACCCGCACCGGTGGGCCGGCCGTCGTCGTGCGTCGTCCGTCGGCTCCGCGACCCCGTGATCGGTCGTCCGCAGGAGGGGTGACCCCGTGATCGGTCGCTCCGGACGCGGTCGGGCCACGACCGATGACGGTCTCGGCTACGCAGCCGGTGAGGTCGCTCATCGAACCGGTCGTCGGTCGCTCATCGGCCGGGGATCCCGTCGTCGGTCGCTCGTCGGCCGGGGATCCCGTCGTCGGTCGCTCCGGATGAGGTCGGGGCGCGACCGATGACGGTTCCGCCCACCCGACGCGACCGCGACCTTCGCCCTGTCCCTCGTCGACGAGACCGTCATCCGTCGTTCCGGCCCGCCCGGCGGCGCGACCGATCACGGGGTCGTGTCGACGGCTCGGGCGTCGGGGGAGGGGAGCGGACGCGACGAGGCGCCCGCCCCCTCCCCGGGACGGACGCCTCGTCGTCCATGGCGAGGCGTCGGCCCCGCGGTCCGGTACGGGGCCGGTCAGGCGCCCCGCACCGCGGCCGGGTCCAGCGCGTCGGCGAGGTCGCCCGTCACCAGGTACACCATCCGCCGCGCGACGGACACGCCGTGGTCGCCGAACCGCTCGTAGTAGCGGCCCAGCAGCGTGACGTCGACCGTCTCCTGCGTGCTGCGCTCCCACGGGCCCGACAGCATCGCGGTGAACGTGTCGGAGTGCAGCGCGTCGAGCAGGTCGTCGTCCTGCTGGATCGACTCGGCCAGCGCCATGTCCCGCGTCTCCAGCAGGGTCGCGACGCGGCGCGCGACGCGCACGGCGGCGTCCTGCATCTGCGTGAACGTCGGCTCGAGCCCGGCCGGCACGGCCGTCTCGGGGTACCGCAGCCGCGCGACCTGCGCGACGTGCCGCGCGAGGTCCCCCATGCGCTCGAGCGACGCGCTCATGCGCAGCGCCGACACGACGACCCGCAGGTCGGTCGCGACGGGCTGCTGCTGCGCGAGCAGCCGCACGCAGCGGTCGTCGAGGTCGCGCTCGAGCGCGTCGATCGCGAGGTCGTCGGCGATCACGGACTCGGCGAGCTGGAGGTCGGCGGTGAGCAGCGCGATCCCCGCGCTGCTGATGGCCTGCTCGACCCGGCCGGCCATGGCGACCAGGTCCTGGCCGAGCTGCGTGAGCTCGGCCTCGAAGATGTCCCGCATGTGCTCCCTCTCCCTGCGCGTGTGCAGCCCACACGGTCGCACGCGTCGGTGAACGAGCGCCGCCCGGCAGGTGAACAGCCGGCGGCGGTTGGTGGTCCCGCGCCGTCGGTGGCGCGGAGCCCCGCGGACCCGCGCCTAGTGTGGCCCCGTGGAGTGGATCCTGGACGCCGTGCCGCTGGCGGCGGGCGTGCTCGGCGTGCTCGTCGGCGCGGTCGCGATGGCGGCGTTCCGGTGGAGCGAGCGCGAGCAGCGCCGCGTGCCGCCGCAGCCCGAGCCGGAGCTCGACGACGGCCTGGTGCGCACGCTGGCCGTGCTGCGCTCGGCGGCCGTGGTGCTCGACGCGCAGGACCGCGTGGTGCGGGCGAGCCCGCCCGCGCACGCGCTGGGCCTGGTGCGCGACGGGCGGCTCGTGCACGCCGCCATGCGCGACATGGTCACGGACGTGCGCCGCGACGGCGTCATCCGCGACGAGGAGCTCGACGTGCCGCGCGGACCGGTCGGCCCGGCACGGCTCATGGTGCAGGTGCGGGTCGCGCAGGTGACGCCGGACCACGTGCTGCTGCTCGCGGAGGACCTCACGCAGGCGCGCCGGCTCGAGGCGATCCGCCGCGACTTCGTCGTCAACGTGTCGCACGAGCTGAAGACGCCCGTGGGGGCGCTGTCGCTGCTGGCCGAGACGGTCCAGGACGCGGCCGACGACCCCGAGGCGGTGCGCCGGTTCAGCGGGCGCATGCGCGCCGAGGCCGCGCGGCTGTCGGCGCTCGTGCACGAGATCATCGAGCTGTCGCGGCTGCAGGTCGCGGGCGCGCTCGAGGACGTCGAGGCGGTCGGGGTCGACGACGTGGTCGCCGAGGCCGTCGACCGTGCGCGCACGGGCGCCGACGCCAAGCAGATCCGCATCGCGGCGGGCGGTGACCGCGGCGTCACGGTGTTCGGGGACCACAACCTGCTCGTCACGGCGGTGCGCAACCTCCTGGACAACGCGGTCGCGTACTCGCCCGAGGGCACGCGCGTGAGCCTGGGGGTGCGGCGGCGCGGCGAGCTCGTCGAGATCGCGGTGGTCGACGAGGGCGTCGGCATCGCGGAGGCCGACCAGGACCGCGTGTTCGAGCGGTTCTACCGCGTGGACCCGGCGCGCTCGCGCGACACGGGCGGCACCGGGCTCGGCCTGTCGATCGTCAAGCACGTCGCGGCGGACCACGGCGGCGACGTGTCGGTGTGGTCGCAGCCCGGCCGCGGCTCGACGTTCACGCTCCGGCTGCCGGTGGCCGACGCGCGGCAGGGCGACGAGACCGCGGCGGACGACGTCGCCGCGGACCTCACCTCCAGCGCGGCGTCCGACCCGACTCCCGCCGCCGCGGGCGGACCGCCCGCACCCCTGACCCCGGACGCACCCCCGAGCCCGGACGCGCCCGCGGGTG
>JAEYNO010000326.1 GCA_023412515.1 Actinomycetes bacterium | reverse complement strand
TCGCCTACCTGGTGTACGCGTCGTCGTGGATCAAGTACCACGAACCCGCGGCCTTCTGCGCCGGCCTGCTGCGGGCCCAGCCCATGGGCTTCTACTCGCCCCACACGCTGGTGCAGGACGCCCGTCGTCACGGGGTCGAGGTGCGCACGCCCGGCTCGCGCACCGGCCCCGTGCCGCTGGGCATGGGGACGAGCGGCGGCTCGCCGCCCGGCGGTGTGGGGCCGACGCGCTCGACGACCGCGAGCACGTCGGACGCCTGCACGTCGGGGCGCAGCACCTCGACGCCGTGGCGGCGCGCGTCGGCCGCGAGGGACTGCGGCGAGTAGAACCCCATGGGCTGCGCCGCGAGCAGGCCCGCGTAGAACGCGGCGGGGTGGTGCACCTTGAGCCACGAGCTCGCGTACACGAGGAACGCGAACGAGTACGCGTGCGACTCGGGGAACCCGAAGTCCGCGAACGCCTTGAGCTTGTCGAAGATCTGCTCGCGCACGTCCGCGGCGATGCCGTTGCGCGCCATACCCGCCATGAGCCGCTCGCGCATGGCCTCCATGCGTTCCATCGACCGCTTCGAGCCCATCGCGCGGCGCAGCTGGTCGGCCTCGGCGGGCGTGAAGTCGGCGACGTCGATGGCCATCTGCATGAGCTGCTCCTGGAACAGCGGCACGCCCAGGGTCTTGCCGAGCGACTTCTCCAGCAGCGGGTGCAGGTACGTGACCTTCTCGCGGCCCTTGGCGCGGTTGATGAACGGGTGCACCGACCCGCCCTGGATGGGCCCGGGCCGGATGAGCGCGACCTCCACGACGATGTCGTAGAACTTCTCCGGCCGCAGGCGCGGCAGCGTGCCCATCTGCGCACGGGACTCCACCTGGAACACGCCGACCGTGTCGGCCGCCGACAGCAGCGCGTACACCGCCGGGTCCTCGTGCGGCAGGCCGTGCAGGTCGAGCGTCACGCCCTCGTGCTTGCGCACCTCGGTGAACGCGAGCCGCAGCGCCGTGAGCATGCCGAGCCCCAGCAGATCGAACTTCACGAGCCCCGCGTCGGCGCAGTCCTCCTTGTCCCACTGCAGGACCGTGCGGCCCTCCATGCGCGCCCACTCCACGGGGCACACCTCGATGACCGGCCGGTCGCACATCACCATGCCGCCCGAGTGGATGCCCAGGTGCCGCGGCAGCCGCAGGAACCGCTCGGCCAGGTCGATGACGTGCTCCGGGATGTCCTCGGACTCCGCGGCCGACGGCGGCAGGTGCGTGGGCACGACGTCGTGGTTGTCGGCCGTCGGGCGGCCCGGGACCTCGTGCGACGGGCCGACCGGCCCCGAGCGCGTCAGGTGCCACCACGGGCTCGGCTTCTCCTGCCCGCGCAGGCTCCCCCACCGCTCGATCGACCCGCTCCACGCGTCCTGCTGCCCCACGTCGTACCCGAGGGCGCGCGCGGCGTCCCGCACCGCCGAGCGCGGACGGTAGGAGATGACGTTGGCGACCTGCGCGGCGTGCGCGCGGCCGTGCGTCGCGTAGACGTGCTGGATGACCTCCTCACGGCGCGCGGACTCGATGTCGACGTCGATGTCGGGCGGCCCGTCGCGCTCGGGCGCGAGGAACCGCTCGAACAGCAGCCCGTGCGCGACCGCGTCGACGGCGGTGACGCGCAGCACGTAGCAGACCGCCGAGTTCGCGGCCGAGCCGCGCCCCTGCGCGAGGATCCCGTTCCGCCGGCAGAAGTCGACCAGGTCGTAGACGACGAGGAAGTACCCGGGGAACCCGAGGTCCTCGATGACGCGCAGCTCGTGCTCGAGCTGCGCGTACGCACCGGGCACGCGCTCGGCGTCCGGCGGGCCGTACAGCTCGTGCGCGCCGCGCCGCACGAGCTCGCGCAGCCACGACGCCTCGGTGTGCCCGGGCGGCACGGGGTACGGCGGCAGGTTCGGCGCGACGAGCGACAGGTCGAACGCGCACTCGGCCGCGAGGTCCGCCGCGGCCGCCACCGCGCTCGGGTGCCGCCGGTGCAGGTGCAGCATCTCGACGGCCGACCGCAGGTACCCGGTCGGCCCGCCGGGCAGCCAGCCGTCGAGGTCGTCGAGCGACGAGCGCGCACGCACGGCCGCGAGCGCCTGCGCGAGGTCCGCGTCGCGCTCGGTCGCGACGTGCGCGTTGCCCGTCGCGACGAGCGGCAGCCCCGCGGTCGCGGCCAGCTCGGCGAGCGCGTCGGCACGGTCGGTGTCGTACGCGTCGCCGTGCATCGTCGTCTCGACGGCCACGTTGTCACGCCCGAACAGCGCGACCAGCCGGTCGAGCTCGCGGCGCGCGGCGTCGAGCCCGCCCGGTGCGACGCCGAGCACGCCCGACGGGTCGCCACCCGCGAGCGCGCGCCGCACGGCACCCTTGCGGCAGCCCGTGAGCACGAGCCACTGCCCGGCGGCGGCCTCGGCGAGCTCCTCGAGCCGGTACTCGGCGGCGCCCTTGCGCCCGGTGCGCAGGTGCCCCTCGGCGATCGCGCGGGACAGCGCGCGGTACCCGTCGGGGCCGCGCGCGAGCACGAGCAGGTGCGACGCGCGCGGGTCGGGCACGCCCGTGGGGGCGTCGAGCACCGGCGGGCCGGGGGTCGGACACTTCTCGCGCGGGTGGCGGCGCGGGTCGGGCGCGGGCAGGTGCAGCTCGGCGCCGAACACCGTGGGCAGCCCGACGGACCGCGCGGCCTGCGCGAACCGCACGACGCCGTACAGCCCGTCGTGGTCGGTGAGCGCGAGCGCGGACAGGCCCAGGCGTGCGGCCTCGGCCGCCATCTCCTCGGGCTGGCTCGCACCGTCGAGGAAGCTGAACGCCGAGTGCGCGTGCAGCTCGGCGTACCGCGGGGGCCACGCGGCACGGGCGGGCACGGGTCGTTCAGTCATACCCGGCCTCGCAGGTCCAGGCGCCGTCGGCGTGCGTGAGCAGCACGGCTCCTCCGTCGTCGAACGCGACCTGCAGGTGCGCGCGCACGCGCGGCGGCGTGCCGGGGTGGGTCCACCAGCGGTCGGTCAGCAACCACGGCCCGGCCCAGCCGGTGACGACCCGCGCACCGCCGGAGGCGCGTGCGCCCGCTCCCCGGCCCTCGCGCGCGGCCCGAC
>JAEYNO010000102.1 GCA_023412515.1 Actinomycetes bacterium | reverse complement strand
CGCGGCACGCCCTCGTCGCGCCGCGCCCGCCCGCGGCGCCGGTCGCCGCCGGCGTCCGGACCCAGCACGACCGGGTCGCCGGGGCGCCCGAGCACGCTCGTGAGCAGCGAGTTCAGCGGCCCCCAGTCCTCGCCGTCCGCGCTCTCGACACCCTCGACGCCGTCGGCACCGCCCTCGACACCGGGCTCCGCCATGAGCGCGCGCACGGTGTCCAGCAGCGAGCGGCCCTCGACCTGCTCGAAGGTCGCCCCGAGCGTCTGCCCGTGGTCCGACAGCACCACCAGGTCGTACTCGCGCGGCGCGACGCGCGCGACCTGCTCGAGGATCCGCAGCACCTGGTCGAGACCCTCGAGCGAGCGCAGCGACTCGGGCCGCGTCGGGCCCGCGTGGTGCGCGACCTCGTCGTAGTCGACGAGGTCGACGAACACGGTCGGCGCGCCCCGCACGAGCGCGTCCGCGACCAGCGAGGTCGCGAGGTCGCGCAGCAGCACGTTCGTCACGGCGCGCAGCAGCACGTACCACCCGCCGCGGGGCACGCGCGGGCGCACGTCGTGCACGGTCTGGCGGCGCGCCTGGTAGAGCTCCTTGACGACCTCGCCGACCGTGACCGTGACGGCGCGCGCGAGCACGAACGGCCGGGCGAAGAACCGTACGTAGCCCGGCCCCGGCCCCAGGCCGTGCCGGCGCCCCCGGCTCATCACGAGGTACGACGCCGCGGCGTCGCCCGAGAACATCGTCGCGACCGCCGTGCCGCCCCCGGCCAGCAGGCCCGCGCCGTCGGACAGGAGCTCCTCGACGGCTGCCGCGTCGTCCGGGTGGTTGGTGACGACCAGCCGGCCGAGCCCACGGTCCCACCAGCGGAACGCGGGGATCTGGTCCGCCGCGCCGTGCAGCAGGCCGGCCTGCGCGGCCGGCGTCGTCGACGGCACGGTCGCCCACCAGGTGTCGAGGCGGTGCGTGCCCTCCTCGACCCACCGCTGCATCGTGGGGACGAGCCCGGCCTCGACGGCCTGGTCGAGCACCGGTGCGCTCACGCCGTCGAGCTGCACGACGAGCATGCCGCGCGGCCGGTCGCCCGTGCCGTGGTCGCGCGCGCCCGCGGACCGCTGCGCGCGCCGCACGACGTCCGCGACCACGTACTCGTTGTCGCTCGACCCCCACAGCCAGCGCCCCGCCGCCATCACCACGGACGTGAGCACGAGCACCCACAGCACCGCCCAGCCCGACGTGACCTCGACGCCCGACGCGACGCTCAGCGCCGCCCACAGCACGAGCACCTGGGCCGCGAGCCCTGCGACGAGCGCCCCGCCCGCGCCCGCGACCGACGCGAGCAGCCGCAGCGGCGCGCGGAGCACGAGGTCGCCCACGCCGACCGCGAGCGCAGCCAGCAGCACGCCCCACGGGGTCGTCGCGCCCACGCCGTCGACCACGGTGATGGCCACTCCCAGCCCGAGCGCGGTGACGACGAGCGAGAACAGCGCATCGCCCACGTCCGCCGCGCGCGGCAGCAGCCGGCGGCGGTCGTCGCCCACGGACGGGCGCGGGTCGGGGGCCACGGTCCTCAGCGGTCCGCGCGGCGCGGCGGCGCCTGCCGGTGCGGGTCGCTGCCCCAGCGGCGGGCGTCCGGGATGCCCAGCTCGTCGCACAGCGCGTGCCACACGGCCCGCGGGTCCTCGCCGTCCGCGAGCGCGACGGCGCCCGTGCGTCCGCCGAGCTCGCCGAGCACGAGCTCGTCGAGCAGCAGCCGCCCCTGGACGGGGCCCAGCACGTCGTCCACCAGGTCGGTCAGCTCGCGGTACCTCACGCCCCCAGCCTGCCACCGCCGCGCCGGGCCGCGCGTGTCGGTGCCGACCGACACAATGGCCCGGTGGTGCTCGACCGTTTCTCGGAGCCGACCCGTGCGTGGTTCACGGGCGCGTTCGCCGCGCCCACGGCCGCGCAGGCGGGTGCGTGGGAGGCGGTGTCGGGCGGCGACCACGCGCTGGTGGTGGCGCCCACCGGGTCGGGCAAGACCCTCGCGGCGTTCCTGTGGGCGCTCGACGGCCTGCTGACGGGCGAGCCGCCCGCCGACCCCGGTGCGCGGTGCCGCGTCGTCTACGTCTCGCCGCTCAAGGCGCTCGCGACCGACGTCGAGCGCAACCTGCGCTCGCCGCTCGTCGGGATCCGGCAGGCGGCGACCCGGCTCGGGCGCACGCTGCCGGACGTCACGGTGGGCATCCGCACGGGCGACACGCCCCCGAACGAGCGGCACGCGTTCGCGACCTCGCCGCCCGACGTGCTCATCACGACACCCGAGTCGCTGTACCTCGTGCTCACGTCGGGCGCGCGCGCGGGCCTCGCGGGCGTGCGCACCGTGATCGTCGACGAGATCCACGCGGTCGCGGGCACCAAGCGCGGCGCGCACCTGGCCGTGAGCCTGGAGCGGCTCGACGCGCTGCTCGAGCGCGCGGGCGGGCCGGGCCCCGTGCAGCGCGTCGGGCTGTCGGCCACGGTGCGCCCGGTGGACGCGGTCGCGACGTTCCTCGGCGGAGCGCGCCCGCGCGACGAGGGCGGTCGCGAGGTCGTCGTCGTGCAGCCCCCGTCGCAGAAGGTCATCGAGGTCGACGTCGTCGTGCCCGTGCCCGACCTGGGCGACCTCGCGTCCGCCGCGCGTCCCGGTGCCGCGGGCACCGCCCCGGGGTCGATGAACCGCTACGGCGGCCCGGGGATCGACCCCGACCTCGCGGGGTTCGGCGCGCCCGCACCGGGAGCCGCGCCCGTGGCGGTCGACGACGGGCCGCCGCGCGCGTCGATCTGGCCGCACGTCGAGGAGCGCGTCGTCGACCTCGTCGCCGCGCACCGCTCGACGCTCGTGTTCACCAACTCGCGCCGCGGCGCCGAGCGGCTCACCGCGCGCATCAACGAGGTCTGGGCCGAGCGCCACGGCGCCGACGTGCCGGACCCCGGTGCCGCGCAGCCGGCCGCCGCGCCCGGGCAGTCCGGCACGTCGGCGGGCGTCGACACGCGCGACGCCGCGACGATCGTCGCGCGCGCGCACCACGGCTCGATGAGCCGCGCCGAACGCACCCGCACCGAGTCCGAGCTCAAGGCGGGACGGCTGCCCGCGGTCGTCGCGACCAGCTCGCTCGAGCTCGGCATCGACATGGGCGCGCTGGACCTGGTCGTGCAGGTGGGTGCGCCGCCGTCGGTCGCGAGCGGCCTGCAGCGCGTCGGGCGCGCGGGCCACCAGGTCGGGGCCGTGTCCCGGGGCGTCGTCTTCCCGACGTACCGCGGCGAGCTCGTGCCGGCGGCGGTGACGGCGCAGCGCATGCGCACCGGCGAGCTCGAGGCGCTGGCCGTGCCGGCCAACCCGCTGGACGTCCTCGCGCAGCAGGTGGTCGCGATGGTCGCGGTCGACGACTGGCCGCTCGACGACCTCGCGCGCGTCGTGCGGCGCGCGGCGCCGTTCGCGACGCTCGGCGACGCGACGCTGCGGGCCGTGCTCGACATGCTCGCGGGCCGGTACCCGTCGGAGGACTTCGCCGAGCTGCGGCCGCGCATCGTGTGGGACCGGGTCGCCGACGTGCTCTCGGGCCGTCCCGGCGCGTTGCGGCTCGCGGTGACGAGCGGCGGCACGATCCCCGACCGTGGCCTGTTCGGGGTGTTCCTCGCGGGCGGCGGCGAGACGAGCGACGTGCCGGCCGACGCCGAGCGCTCCGGCGGCCGCGTGCGCGGCGGCAAGCGCGTCGGCGAGCTCGACGAGGAGATGGTCTACGAGTCGCGCGTCGGTGACACCTTCACGCTGGGGTCGAGCACGTGGCGCATCGAGGACATCACGCCCGACCGCGTGCTCGTCACGCCCGCACCCGGGATCCCGGGCCGCCTGCCGTTCTGGAAGGGCGACGCCCCGGGACGACCCGCCGAGCTGGGGCGCGCCGTGGGCGGGTGGGTCCGCGAGGTCGCGGCGCTCGGCGACGACGCGGCGCGCGAGCGCGTCGAGGCGGCCGGGCTCGACGCGTGGGCGGCGGACAACCTGCTCGCCTACCTGCGCGAGCAGCAGGAGGCGACGGGGCAGGTCCCGAGCGACACCGTGGTCGTCGTCGAGCGCTTCCGCGACGAGCTGGGCGACTGGCGCGTCGTGCTGCACTCGCCCTACGGCGCGCGCGTGCACGCGCCGTGGGCGCTCGTGCTCGCCGCGCGCCTGCGCGAGCGGTACGGCGTCGACGCGGCCGCCATGCACGCCGACGACGGGATCGTGCTGCGCCTGCCGGACGTCCTGGACGGCGCCGCGGACGTCGCGTGGGACGCCGACGGCGGTACCGACGCCGGGCCGCGCCTCACGCTCGACGACCTGCTGCTCGACCCCGACGAGGTGCTCGCGTCGGTGCGTGACGAGCTCGGCGCGTCGGCGATGTTCGCGGCGCGGTTCCGCGAGGCGGCGGGCCGCGCGCTGCTGCTGCCGCGACGGCGCCCCGACCGGCGCCAACCGCTGTGGCAGCAGCGGCAGCGCGCCGCGCAGCTGCTCGAGGTCGCGGCGCGCTACCCCGACTTCCCGATCCTGCTCGAGGCGGTGCGCGAGTGCCTGCAGGACGACTTCGACACCGATGCGCTCGTCGAGCTCATGCGGGACGTCGGCTCGGGGCGGGTCCGCGTGGTCGAGGTCACGACGACGCACCCGTCGCCGTTCGCGCAGTCGCTGCTGTTCGGCTACACCGCGCAGTTCCTCTACGAGGGCGACGCCCCGCTCGCCGAGCGACGCGCGGCCGCGCTCACGCTCGACCCGACCCTGCTGGCCGAGCTGCTGGGCTCGGGCGGCGAGTCGCAGCTCGCCGACCTGCTGGACCCCGAGGCCGTCGAGCGCACCGAGGCCGAGCTCGCGGGCACCGCGCCGGACCGGCAGGCGGGGACCCTCGAGCAGGTCGCCGACGTGCTGCGCCGCCACGGCCCGCTGCCCGTCACCGACGTGCGGGCCCGGACGCGCGCCGACGTGCGCGACCTCGTCCCCGACTGGCTCGAGGAGCTCGCTGCGGCGCGCCGGGCCATCCGGGTGCGACTCGGTGGCGTCGCGCCCGCACGCGCCGAGCAGTGGGCGGCCGTCGAGGACGCCGGGCGGCTGCGCGACGCGCTGGGCGTCGCGCTGCCCGTCGGGGTGCCCGAGGCGTTCACGGAGGTCCTGCCCGACCCGCTCGCGGACCTGCTGCGCCGGCACGCGCGCACGCACGGGCCGTTCCCCGCGGCGCAGGCGGCCGCCCGCTTCGGGCTCGGCGTGGCGGTGGTCGGCGAGGTGCTGCGTCGTCTCGAGGCGTCCGGCGTGCTCGTGCAGGGACGGCTGCGCCCCGACGTGCTGGGCGGCACGGGTGACGAGTTCTGCGACGCCGACGTGCTGCGCCGGCTGCGGCAGCGCTCGCTCGCGGCCCTGCGGTCCCAGGTCGAACCCGTCGACCCGCGCGCGCTCGGCGTCTTCCTGCCGCGCTGGCAGGGCGTGCACGCGGTCGGACGACGGCCCTCGGGCCTGCGCGGCGTGGACGCGGTGGCGCGCGCGGTCGAGCAGCTCGCGGGCTTCGCCGTGCCGGCGTCGGCGCTCGAGACGCACGTGCTGCCCGCGCGGGTGCCGGACTACTCCCCCGCGATGCTGGACGAGCTGACCTCGGCCGGTGAGGTGCTGTGGGCGGGCCACTCACCCCTCGCGGGCCACGACGGCATGGTCTCGCTGCACCCGGTCGCGGTCGCGGACCTCACGCTCGCGCCCGTGCCGGACCTCGACGCTCCCGACGCGCCCGCGAGCGGGCCGGTGCACCGGGCCGTGCTCGCGGCGCTCGAGGGCGGCGGGGCCTGGTTCCTCGTTCCGCTCGTCGAGCGCGTGGCCGCGGTCTGGCTCGACGACGACCCCGCGCCGGGCACGACGGCGGTGCTCGAGGCGCTGTGGGACCTCGTGTGGGCGGGCCGGGTGACCAACGACGGCCTCGGCCCGCTGCGTGCGTGGCTCGCGGGTGGCCCGACCGCGCACCGCACGCAGGC
>JAEYNO010000391.1 GCA_023412515.1 Actinomycetes bacterium | reverse complement strand
GCCGCCGGCCGGTCGTCGCCGTCCGTGGCCGGCTGGGCCGGCGCGTGGTGGCGCCCGACCGGCAGCACGAGCGGGCAGCCCGACACCGGGTCCGGCACGACGCGCGCGGCCATGCCGAACACGTCGCGCACCATGCGCTCGGTGACGACGTCCGCCGGGTCGCCCTGCGCGTAGAGGCGGCCGTCGGTGAGCGCGACGAGGTCGTCGGCGTACCGCGCGGCGAGGTTGAGGTCGTGCAGCACCATGACGATCGTGGTGCCGCGTTCGCGGTTGAGGTCGGTGAGCAGGTCGAGGACCTCGACCTGGTGCGCGACGTCGAGGAACGTGGTCGGCTCGTCGAGCAGCAGCACGTCGGTCTGCTGCGCGAGCGCCATCGCGATCCACACGCGCTGGCGCTGCCCGCCCGACAGCTCGTCCACCGGGCGGTCCGCGAGGTCGAGCGTGTCGGTCGCGACGAGCGCCTGCTCGACCACGGCGTCGTCCTGCGCCGTCCAGCGGCGGAACCAGCCCTGGTGCGGGTACCGCCCGCGACCGACGAGGTCGGCGACGGCGATGCCCTCGGGGCTCACGGGCGTCTGGGGCAGCAGCCCGAGCACGGTCGCGACCTCGCGCGAGGGCATCGTGTCGATGGGCGTGCCGTCGAGCAGGACGCGCCCCGTACGGGCCTTGAGCAGGCGCGCCATCGCCCGCAGGAGCGTCGACTTGCCGCAGCCGTTGGCGCCGACGATCGCCGTGACGGCGCCGGGCGCGACCGTCAGCGTCATGTCGTGCACGACGACGCGGTCGTCGTAGCCGACGGTCACGGCGTCGACGGCCAGCGTGTGCACGGCGGGGGAGTCCGTCACAGGGAGCCTCCGGAGCGGTTGGTCCTGGCCAGCAGCCAGAGCAGGTAGGGCGCACCGAGCACGCCGGTGACGACGCCGACGGGGAACCGCGCGGGCAGCAGGTGCTGCCCTACGAGGTCGGCGCCCAGGACGAGCACGGCACCGACGAGGCCGGCGGGCACGAGGAGCTGCCCCGTCCCGCGCAGCAGCCGGTGCGCGATCGGCCCGGACAGGAACGCGACGAACGCGATCGGCCCGGTCGCGGCCGTCGCGACCGCGATCGTCGCGACGGCGACGACCAGCAGCGCGAGCCGCGAGCGGTCCGGTGCGACGCCGAGGCCGGCGGCCGCGTCGTCGCCGAGCTGCAGCGCGGGCAGGCGGCGTGCGAGCACGAGCAGCGTGGGCACGAGCAGCGCGAGCGACCCGGCGAGCGGCCCGACCGTGGCCCAGAAGGCGGAGTTGAGCGACCCCGTGAGCCACCGCAGCGCCTCGTTCGCGTCGTAGATGCCGGCGCGGGTCATGGCGTAGGCGATGACGGACTGCAGCATGGCGCCCACCGCGATGCCGATGAGCACGAGCCGCGCGCCGTGCACGCCCCCGCGCCATGACAGCGCGTAGATCGCCACCGCGACGGCCAGCCCGACGACCACCGCGACGACCGACAGCGCGGGGCCGGACAGGCCGAACATCGTGATCGCGACGACCGCGGCGGCGCTCGACCCCGCGCTCACGCCGATGATGTCGGGGCTCGCGAGCGCGTTGCGCAGCATGGTCTGGAAGACGGCGCCGGCCGTGCCGAACGCGACGCCCACGAGCGCACCCGTGAGCACGCGCGGTGCCCGCAGCACCCCGACGTTGAACGACGCGCCCGGCACCTGCTCGCCGAGCAGCACGCGCAGCACCTCGAGCGGCGTGTACACCCGCTCGCCGACGCACAGCGTGACGACGACGAGCGCGACGACGAGCAGCGACAGCACGGCGACCACCGTGCGGCGCCGGCGGGTGCGCGCCCGGCGGCCGCGCGCGACGAGCGCACCGCTCGCCGCCGGCGTCCCACCTGCCGCGCGGGCACCCAGCAGCGCGGTCACAGCTCGCGCACCTTGTGGCGGCGGATGATCGCGATGAACACGGGCGCGCCGAGCACGGCCGTGACGATGCCGACCTCGACCTCCTGCGGGCGGGCGACGACGCGCCCCACGACGTCGGCCGCGAGCAGCAGCGACGCGCCGATCACGGCGCTGTACGGCAGCAGCCACCGGTGCCCGGGACCGGTGAGCACGCGCGCGAGGTGCGGGACGACGAGACCCACGAACCCGATGGGACCCGCGGCGGCCACGGCCGTGCCGCACAGCAGGACGGCCGCCACGCCGCCGGCGGCGCGCACGAGGCCGACGCGCTGCCCGAGCCCGACGGCGACGTCGTCGCCGAGCGCGATCGCGTCCATGCCGCGTGCGCTGCCGACCGCGAGGACGGCACCCACGATCAGGAACGGCGCGAGCTGGCCGATCTCGGCGAGCGACGCGCGCCCGAGCGACCCGACCTGCCAGAACCGGAACGTGTCGAGCACGTCGGTGCGGCTGAGCAGCACCATCGAGATCGCCGAGCTCAGCGCGGCGGTGGTCGCGGCACCGGCGAGCGCGAGCTTCAGCGGGGTCGCGCCCTCGCGCCCGAGCGAGCCGATCGCGTACACCAGCAGCGACGTGAGCGCGGCCCCCGCGAAGGCGAGCCACACGTACTGCGTGAGCGTCGACAGGCCCAGCAGCATGATGCCGAGCACGACCGCCAGGGACGCGCCCGAGCTGATGCCGAGCAGCGCGGGGTCGGCGAGCGGGTTGCGCGTCAGCCCCTGCAGGACGGCCCCGCCGACGCCGAGCGCGGCGCCCACCAGGAGCCCGAGGACGGTGCGCGCGACGCGCGACTGCACGGCGGCCTGCGCGATCTGCGACGTGTCGGGGTGCAGCACGCCCGCGACGACGTCGTGCCAGCCGACGACCCGTGCACCGAACGCGAGCGACGCGAGGACCGCGAGCAGCAGCGCGACGACGCCGACCACGAGGCCGACGGCGCGGCGTCGGCGCAGCGACGCCGGCCGTACCCGTGCGGGTGCGGCCGGCGTGGCGGCGGTGGGGGTGAGTGTCACCCGACCTTCTCGGCGGCGGCCTGGAACAGGTCGAGGTAGTCGGCGAGCGCCCACGGCAGCGACAGCACGGTCGGGCCGGACGTCGCGGCCGCGATCGGGTCGGTGTTGCCGAGCACGACGACCGAGCCGCGCGCGACGGCCGGGATCTTGCTGAACAGCGGGTCGGCCTGCAGCGTCGCGAGCGTCGAGTCGTCGCCGTACGTCACGAGGATGTCGGCGTCGGCGAGGGTGTCGGCCTGCTCGGACGCGAGGTTGACGAAGAACTGGTCGGTGTCGCCCGCGAGGTCGACGACCGACGGCGCGTTCTCCAGGCCGAGGTCGGCGAGCAGCTGCACGCGCGCGTCGAGCGGCGTGTAGACCCCGATCGTGGCGGGGTTCGCGGGGTCGAACCACGCGTAGGCGACCGTCTTGCCCGCGACGTCGGGACGCTCGGCGAGCGCGGCGTCGATCTGCGCGAGCACGTCGTCGACGAGGGCCTGCGCCTCGGCCTTCTTCCCGATGGCCTCGCCGTCGATGAGCGCCATGTCCTTCCAGCTCGTGCCCCACGCGTACTTCGGGTACGAGACGGTCGGCGCGATCTGGGAGAGCGTGTCGAAGTCCTCCTGCGTGAGGCCCGAGTACGCGCCGAGGATGACGTCGGGCTCGACGTTGTTGACGGCCTCCATGGGGATGCCGTCGGTCTCGTCGAAGAGCGTGGGCAGGTCCTCGCCCGTCGCGCCGAGGCCCTCGAGCGCCTCGTAGGTCCAGGGCAGCACGCCGTCGCCGTCGTCGTCGCCGTAGGTCTGCTCCGCGAACCCGACGGGGACGACGCCGAGCGCGATCGGCACGTCGTGGTTGCCCCAGTTGACGGTCGCGACGCGCTCGGGCTGCGACTCGATCGTCGTGTCGCCGAACGTGCTGGTGATCGTCACGGGGAAGTCGCCGGACGCGCCGGCCGACGAGCCGTCCGTGGCGTTGCCGGCGGGGTCGCCCGACGAGCAGGCGGCGAGCAGGAGGGACGCGGCGGCGGCGGCGACGAGGGGTCGCAGGGCGCGGCGTGCGGGCGCAGAACGCATGGTGTCCTTCGCGGAGGGGCGCGGGGCCGGGGCCCGTGCGGGCTCGTCCGGGCGGCCCGCGGTACGGGTGCTAGGTGAGCCTTACCTTACGGCATGGTCGCCCGCGGGGGCGAGGGTGTCGGTGGTGCTCGCCGCGGTGCCGCTCGGCGCGCCCGGACGGCTCGTCCGGCTTCTGCTCGTCCGTTCCCACATCGAGCGGCGCCCGTTCGGCACCGCTTGTGTGGGAATCTGTTGACATCCCCGCTCTGACTCGGTCATTCTGGACACGACGCGGGGGCACGTCGCCCCGCGCGAGGGACGGCCGACGACGACGTCCGCCCGGTGCGACGTCGCACCGGGGCGCCCGCCGCGGCCTCGAGCGCATGCTGCGAGGAGAGCGATGAAGGTCTTCCGGTTCTACGCACCCGGCGACGTCCGTCTCGAGGACGCCCCCGAGCCCGAGGTGGCCGCGGGGGAGGTGAAGATCCGGGTCCGCGCGTGCTCGATGTGCGGGACGGACGTCAAGATCTCGACGTCCGGGCACCAGCGGATCGTGCCGCCGCGCGTCATGGGGCACGAGATCGCGGGCGAGGTGGTCGAGGTCGGCGACGGCGTCGACGGCTGGGCGCCCGGCGACCGCGTGCAGGTCATCGCCGCGATCCCGTGCGGGCGGTGCGCGTGGTGCAGCCGGGGCCTGGAGACGATCTGCCCGCACCAGGTGTCGATGGGCTACGACTACGACGGCGGGTTCGCGCCGTTCATGATCGTGCCCCCGACCGTCCTGGCCGTCGACGGGCTCAACCGCATCCCCGACGGCGTCGGGTTCGCCGAGGCGTCGGTCGCCGAGCCGTTCGCGTGCGCGATCAACGCGCAGGAGATCGCCGACGTGCACGACGGCGACACGGTCGTGGTCGTCGGCTCCGGGCCCATCGGCTGCCTGCACGTGCGGCTCGCGCGGGCGCGGGGCGCGTCGGCCGTCTACCTCGTCGAGCTCAGCCGCGAGCGGCTCGACATGGCCGCCGACGTGGTCAAGCCCGACGCCGCGGTGTGCGCGTCCGAGCAGGACGCCGTCGAGGCCGTCCTCGAGCTCACGGACGGTCGCGGCGCCGACGTCGTCATCACCGCCGCGGCGTCGGGCGCGGCGCAGGAGCAGGCCCTGCGCATGGTCGCGCCGCGCGGGCGCATCAGCTTCTTCGGCGGCCTGCCCAAGGACCGTCCGACCATCACGCTCGACTCGAACCTCGTGCACTACAAGGAGCTGACGATCGTCGGCGCCAACGGGTCGAGCCCCGCGCACAACCGCAAGGCCCTCGCGATGATCGCCGACGGCTCGGTGCCGGTCGCCGACCTCATCACCCACCGGCTGCCGCTCGAGCGCGTCGCCGAGGGCATCGACGTCGTGCGCTCGGGCGCCGGCATCAAGGTGACGATCGAGCCCTAGGGGCCGCCGACGTCACCGCGCGTCACCACCCGGGTTCACCGCCCGGCGCCGCACCACGCAGCACCGCACCACCCAGCACCGCACCACGGATCAACGACGATCACCGGCCGGCGGACGCGCGCCCCGGCCCGACCAGCGGAGCGTGACCGACCATGACGACCACCGCACCAGCCGCGCCGACCCTCAGCCGTGGACGGACCGCCCAGGTCCGCCTCCAGCGGTTCGGCGCCTTCCTCACCGGCATGATCATGCCGAACCTCCCGGCCTTCCTGGCCTGGGGCCTCATCACCGCGCTGTTCATCGCCGTGGGCTGGCTGCCCAACGGCGTGCTCGGCGGGTTCGGGAACGCCGACCTGCCCGGCGCCTGGCAGGGCGCGGCCACGCAGCTCGTCCAGGCCGACGACGGCACGACGTTCCACCAGTACCTCGGGCTCGTCGGCCCGATGGTCACCTACCTGCTGCCGCTGCTCATCGCGAACGCGGGCGGGCGCCTGGTCCACGGCGAGCGCGGCGGCGTCGTCGCGACGATCGCGACGCTCGGCATCATCGTCGGCAGCACCGTGCCGATGTTCCTCGGCGCGATGATCGTGGGCCCGCTCGCGGCGTGGGTCATGCGGCTGGTCGACGGGCTGTGGGAGGGCCGCATCCGGCCCGGTTTCGAGATGCTCGTCAACATGTTCTCCGCCGCGATCGTCGGCGGGGCGCTGTCGGTCGGCGCGTTCTTCGGGATCGCGCCGCTCGTGACCCAGCTGAGCGCGTGGCTCGGCGACCTGGTCGGGTGGCTGGCCGACAACCACCTGCTGCCCGCGATGGCGCTCGTGGTCGAGCCCGCCAAGGTGCTGTTCCTCAACAACGCGATCGGCAACGGCGTGCTCGTGCCGCTCGGCGCCCAGCAGGTCGTCGCCGACGGCAAGTCGCTGCTCTTCCTCGTCGAGGCCAACCCTGGGCCAGGCCTGGGGATCCTGCTGGCGTACGCGCTGCTGGGCGTGGGCGCGGCGCGCTCGACGGCTCCGGGGGCGATCGTCGTGCAGTTCCTCGGCGGCATCCACGAGGTGTACTTCCCGTTCGTGCTCATGAAGCCTGCGCTGATCCTCGCGGCGATCGCGGGCGGCGCGACCGGCATCGCGACGAACGTCGTCATGGCAGCGGGCTGGTCGGGCCGGCGGCGCCGGGGAGCATCTTCGCGGTGTACGCCCAGACGGCGCGCGACAGCTACCTCGGCGTGACGCTGTCGGTCGTGCTCTCGGCGGCGGTCTCGTTCCTCGTCGGCCGTGATCCTGCGGGCCACGCGAGCGCGGGACCTCGCGGCGGGCGAGAGCGGCGACCTGGCCGCGGCGGTCGCGCAGACCGAGGCCAACAAGGGGCGGTCGAGCGCGGCGCTCGGTGCGCTTGTGGCCGAGGGTGCGGCGGTGACGCACGACGCCCACGACGAGCGGGGTGCGGACGTCGCACCCGTGCGGGTGATCGTGTTCGCGTGCGACGCGGGCATGGGCTCGTCGGTCATGGGCGCGGCGGTGCTGCGGGACAAGCTGCGCAAGGCGGGTGCCGAGCAGGTCACGGTCGTCAACAAGGCCGTCGCGACGCTCGACGACTCCGCCGACCTGGTCATCAGCCAGCGCGAGCTGACCGCGCGCGCCCGGATCCAGGCGCCCACCACGCGGCACCTGTCGGTCGACAACTTCATGAGCAGCCCGGTCTACGACCAGGTGGTCGCCGACGTGCTCGCGGCGCAGGACGGGACGGCGGCGCGATGACCGGGGCGCACGACGGCGGCGACGTCCTGACCCGCGAGCTGTGCGTCGCGGACGGCCGCGCGACGACGTACGAGGAGGCCGTGCGCGAGGCCGGCGCGCTGCTGGTGGGGGCTGGCGCGGTGGCGCCCGAGTACGTCGAGGGGATGCTCGAGCGCGAGCGGACCATGACGACGTTCATGGGCAACGGCCTGGCGATCCCGCACGGCACGCTCGACGCGACGCGACGCATCCGTCGCTCGGCCGTCTGCGTGGTGCGCTACGCCGACCCGATCGACTGGAAGGGGTCACCCGTGCGCGTCGTGGTCGGGATCGCGGGAGCGGGCGGCGAGCACCTCGAGGTGCTGTCGCGCATCGCGCTCGTGTTCGCCGACCCCGACCAGGCGGACGCGGTCGCCCGCGCGACGACCGCGGACGAGCTGTACGCGCTCGTGGGGCGCGTGAACGCGACCTGACGGGGCGCATCCGGGCACGGACCGCGCCCGGATCGGACATCGGTTGACCTGCAGCGATGTCCGTCACCACAGAAGCGGATGTTGATTCACTTCCGAACATGCCCGTTTGGCATTGACAGACGTGCCGGACGGGGTGATCCTGGGACGCAGCCGCCACCTCGGCGGCACGGGACGACGGAGTCGATGTGTACGCACCGGAGCGACACCAGCAGATCCTCACGCGCGCGCGGGCCGACGGCCGCGTCGACGTCACGCGGCTCGCTGCCGAGCTCGACGTCACGGCCGAGACGATCCGCCGCGACCTCACCGCGCTCGAGCGGCACGGGCTCGTGCGGCGCGTGCACGGCGGCGCGATCCCGGTCGAGCGGCTCGGGTTCGAGCCCGGCCTCGCCGACCGCGAGGGCCTGCTCTCGGGCGAGAAGGAGCGCATCGCCAAGGCCGCGCTCGACGAGCTGCCCGACGGCGGCGCGATCATCCTCGACGCCGGCACCACGACCGTCCGGCTCGCCGAGCTGCTGCCCACCGACCGCGAGCTCACGGTCGTGACGCACGCGCTGCCCGTCGCGACCGTCCTCGCGACGCGACCCGGCACCACGCTGCACCTCGTCGGCGGCACGGTCCGCGGCCGCACGCTCGCCGCCGTCGGCTCGTGGGCGCTGCGCGACCTCGCCGAGATCCACGTCGACGTCGCGTTCCTCGGCGCCAACGGCATCACCGCCGAGCACGGCGTCACGACGCCCGACCTCGCCGAGGCCGCCGTCAAGCGCGCCCTGGTCACCGCGGCACGCCGCACCGTCGTCCTCGCCGACCACACGAAGGTCGGACGCGTCGACCTCGCGCACGTCGCCGCGCTCGCGGACGTCGACACCCTGGTCACCGACGGCGCGGTCGAGCCCGAGCTCGCCGACGAGATCGAGGCCGCGGGCACCCGCGTGGTGCGCGCATGATCGTCACCGTCACGCCCAACCCGAGCCTCGACCGGGCGCTCGACGTCGAGCGGCTCGAGGTCGGCGAGGTCAACCGCGCGCACGCCGCGCACGTGCACCCCGGCGGCAAGGGCATCAACGTCGCGCGGGCCCTCGCGCGGCACGGCCTGGCGGCCGTCGCGGTCGTGCCCGCGGGCGGCGCCGACGGCGCGCGGCTCGTCGCGCTGCTCGGCGAGCACGGCGTGCCCGCCGTCCCGGTGCCCGTCGCGGGGGACACGCGCACCAACGTCACGCTCGTCGAGGCCGACGGCGTCACCACCAAGGTCAACGCGCCCGGCCCGCGGCTGTCCGACGCCGAGGTCGACGCGCTGCTCGCGGCCGTCGAGGACCAGCTCACCTCCGCACCCCGCGCGGTCGTCGCCGCCGGGTCGCTGCCCGCCGGGGCCGGCGACGCGTTCTTCGTCCGGCTCGCCGGGCTCGCCGGGCGCCACGGCGTGCCGGTCGTGCTCGACACCTCGGGCGCCCCGCTCACGCGGGCCGTGCGCGCCGGCGGCCTGAGCCTCGTCAAGCCCAACGAGGACGAGCTCGCCGAGCTCGTCGGCCGCGACCTCGTCACCGTGGGCGACGTCGTCGCCGCGGCGCGCGAGGTCATCGCCCAGGGCACCACCGCGGTCCTCGTGAGCCTCGGCGCGCACGGCGCGCTGCTCGTGCGCGAGGACGGCACCTGGTGGGCCGGCGGCCCGCCGCTCGTGCCGCTGTCGACCGTCGGCGCGGGCGACTCCACGCTCGCGGGCTACCTCGCGGGCACCGGCTCGTGCGCCGACCGGCTGCGCACCGCCGTGGCGTGGGGCCGTGCCGCCGTCCTGCTGCCGGGCACCGAGGTGCCCGCCCCCGACCAGCTCGACCTCGACGCCGTCCGCGTCGTCGAGACCCCCGACCCCCACCTCGCACTGAAGGAGCTGTGAGACCCGTGAGCACCACCACCCCGCTGATCACCGCGGACCTGGTCGCCGTCGACCTCGCCGCGACCGACCGGACCGACGTCACGCGCCGGCTGATCGACCTGCTCGCGGCCGCCGGCCGCGTCACCGACGCCGACGGGTTCGCTGCCGACGTCGCCGCGCGCGAGGCCCAGATGGCCACCGGCATGCCCGGCGGCGTCGGCCTGCCGCACGCGCGCTCCGAGCACGTCGTCGTCCCGAGCCTCGCGGTCGGCAAGCTCGCGCAGGGCGTCGACTGGGGCGCCCCCGACGGGCCCGCGCGCCTCGTCTTCCTCATCGCCGCGCCCGCCGCCGGCGACGCGGACCACCTGCAGATCCTCGCCGCCCTCGCGCGTCGCCTCGTGCACGAGTCCTTCCGGACGTCGCTGCTCGAGGCCCCCGACGCCGCGACGGTCGCGCAGATCGTCACGCGAGAGGTCGTGCCGTCGTGAAGCTCGTCGCCGTGTCCTCGTGCCCCACGGGGATCGCCCACACGTACATGGCCGCCGAGGCCCTCGAGCAGGCGGGCAAGGCCGCCGGTCACGAGGTGCACGTCGAGACGCAGGGCGCCGCGGGCTCGACCCCGCTCGACCCCGCGCTCATCGCCGCCGCCGACGGCGTCATCTACGCCGCCGACCTCGAGGTCAAGGACAAGCAGCGGTTCGCCGGCAAGCCGTTCGTCGACGTCGGCGTCAAGAAGGCCGTGCACGACGCGCCCGGCGTCATCGCCGCCGCGGTCGCCGCGGTCGAGGCCGGCGTGCCCGCCGGTGCCGCCGCCGCGCCCGCCGCGGCGCCCGCGACCAAGGTCGACCGCGACGCCGGTGCCGGCACCAAGGTGCGGCAGTGGCTCATGACGGGCGTGTCGTACATGATCCCGTTCGTCGCCGCGGGCGGCATCCTCATCGCGCTGTCGTTCATGCTCGCGCAGGTCGCGTGGGGCGGCGCCGAGGGCGCGATCGAGGTCACCAAGGTCGACGCGGCCACGGTCGTCGCGGCGTTCGACCCCGCGTCGCTGCAGGACTGGTCGGTCGTGCTGCTCAAGACCGGGCAGCTCGCGTTCGGGTTCCTCGTGCCCGTGCTCTCCGGCTTCATCGCGTACGCGATCGCCGACCGCCCCGGTCTCGTGCCCGGGTTCCTCGGCGGTGCGGCCGCCGGGTTCGTCGGCGCCGGGTTCCTCGGCGGCCTCGTCACGGGCTTCCTCGCCGGTGGCCTCGCGCTGTGGATCAGCCGCTGGAACGTCCCCAAGGGCGTGCGCGGCGTCATGCCCGTCGTCGTCATCCCGCTGCTGTCCTCGGCCGTCGTCGGGGTCGTCATGCTCGTGCTGATCGGTCGGCCCATCGCCGCCGCCATGGACGGGCTCACGAGCTGGCTCAACGGCCTGTCCGGCACCAGCGCGGTGCTGCTCGGGCTGCTGCTCGGCGCGATGATGGGCTTCGACCTGGGTGGCCCGATCAACAAGGTCGCCTACACGTTCGCGGTCACGGGCCTGGCCACCGAGGGCCTGGCCGCCGACGCGACGCAGTACCGCGTCATGGCCGCCGTCATGGCCGCCGGCATGGTCGCACCCCTCGCGATGGCCCTGGCCACCACGGTCCGCAAGCGGCTGTTCACGCACGCCGAGCAGGAGAACGGCAAGGCCGCGTGGCTGCTGGGCGCGTCCTTCATCTCCGAGGGCGCGATCCCGTTCGCCGCCGCCGACCCGTGGCGCGTCATCGTGTCCTCGGTCGTCGGCTCGGCCGTGACCGGGGCCCTGACCATGGCGTTCGGCTCGACGCTCGTCGCGCCGCACGGCGGCGTGTGGGTGCTGCCGCTCATCGGCAACCCGCTCGGGTTCGTCGCCGCCGTCGTCGTCGGCACGCTCGTGAGCACGGCGCTGGTCGTGCTGCTCAAGTCCCTCGCGCACGACCCGGTGGTCGCCGCCGAGCGGGCCGCCGAGGAGCAGCGCGACGCGACGCTCGTCGGCCAGCCCGCCTGAGCCTCCCGCCCGACCGTCCCGCACCCGCCCCGTACCACCTCGAAGGAGAGCCACCATGGCCGAGCGCACCGTCGCCGTCGCGTCCCGCGTGGGGCTGCACGCCCGCCCCGCGATGCTGTTCACCCAGGCCGTCGCCGCGTCCGGCGTCCCCGTCACGATCGCCCGCGCGGGCGGCGCCCCCGTCGACGCCGCGAGCATCCTGTTCGTCATGTCGCTCGGCGTCCCGCACGGCGAGGAGGTCACGCTCGCGGCCGACGGCCCCGACGCCGACCGCGTGCTCGACGAGCTCGTGACGCTGCTGTCGACCGACCTCGACGCCCCCGAGGCCGACGCGGCCGGCGGCGCGTCGTGACGACGACGTCCGCCCCCGCCGGCACCGCGCTGCGCGGCGTCGGCGTGGGGC
>JAEYNO010000080.1 GCA_023412515.1 Actinomycetes bacterium | reverse complement strand
TCGCGGTGCCGACCGAGCAGCAGCTCGGCGCGCGACCGCGTCGTCGCCGCGCGCGCGAGCTCGACCCGCGACTCCCCGATCTCCAGCGCCGTCGCGGCGGCGTCGAGCTCCGCGAGCGCCTCGCGGGGCCGCGGCGGGTCGACCATGAGCAGCAGCTGCGCGAGGTCGAGCCGCAGGCGGGGCACGTCACGCTCGACCTCGTCGCCCCCCGCGATCGCGAGGGCCGAGCGCAGGTGCGACAGCGCGTCGTCGTGGTCGCCGAGGGCGTCGTCGACGAACGCGAGGTTCCAGTGGACGGACCAGACGGCGCGCGCCGAGCCGTGCACGAGCGCCCGCCCCAGCAGGTCCTGGCCGCGCACGCGCGCGTACGTGACGTCCCCGCGCGCGACGTACGCCCACACGAGCGTCGACTCGAGGCGGAAGATCTCGTCGGTGCCCGCGGCGGGCTCGCGCAGCGTCGCGAGGTGCTCCTCACCGGCGCGCACGGCTCCGTGCAGGTCGCCGGCCTCCGTGAGCGCCATGACGAGCCGGGTCGCGGCGTACGTCGCCTTCTCGGGGCGGTGGCCGACGACGAGCCGGTGCGTCACGTCCGCGAGCAGCTGTGCGGACGTCTCGAGATCGCCCGCGAGGTCGAGCGCCTCGGCGCGCGCCAGCAGGACCTTCGCCGCCTGGTCGACGTCGAGCGCCGCGAGCTCGACCTGCTCGAGCTCGCGCGCGGCGTCCGGGGCCCGCCCGGCGCGCATGAGCTGCCGCGCGCGGACGAGCGCGGCCTCGGACTCGAGGTACTCGGGCGAGCGGTCCCCCTGCTCGAGGTACTGCGCCGTGACTCCGAGGGCGCGCGCGAGCCGCTCGAGGGCGGCGTCACCGGGACCGCGCACGCCGCGCTCGAGGTGGGACACGTAGCTGGGGTGCATCATCGCGGCGCGCGCCAGGTCGGCCTGCGACAGGCCGCTCCGCTCACGGGCGTCACGGATGCGTTCACTCACCGGGTGCACGGATCTCACGATAGGGACCACTTTCGCGTCACGGAAGAGGGGCCGGGGCGACTCGTGTCACGAGGCGGCTGACCGATACGGACGCAACGTACGCGGATGCGACGAATCGCCACGGGACGTGTCAGATCTCACCCTCGGCCGGCGCGGTCACGACGCGCTCCCGGGCGACGCCGGCGCGCCGCGCGAGCACCTCGACGAGCCCGACGAACGCGAGCGTGTGGAGCGTCGAGACCGTGAGCGCGACGGGCCCGACGTCCACGAGGTCGAGGTCCGCGAGGCCCACCGCGCCGAGCGTGAACACCGCGACGTTGTTGACGACGTGCGCGGCCGCGGCGGCCTCCAGACCGCCGGTGCGCCACGTGACCCAGCCCATCGCGAGGGCCCACAGCGCGATGTCGAGCATCGCGAGTTTGACGTACTCGTGGCCCAGCACGAACAGCGGCACGGGCAGCACGACCGCGAACGCCGGGTGCCGCAGCCACGTGCCGACGGTCTGCAGGAGGTACCCGCGGAACACGACCTCCTCGGCGACGCACTGCGCGGGCACCAGCAGCAGGGCCAGCCCGATCAGCGACCACGCCCCGGCGTCCAGGTGCGGCTGCCACGGCCGCCCGGAGACGGCCGCCACGACCGCGTCACCCGTGTGGACCACGAGCGCGAGGCCCGCCGCGAGCGCGAGGCACCGCAGGGCCCACCCCCACCGCACGCGCCCCGTGACGGACGCGAGCAGGCCGACGGGCCGCGCGCCCAGCAGACGGGTCGCGACGAGCACCGCGGGCAGCATCGCGACGATCGAGAGCATCGCGAGGGTGAACGCGAGCGGGTCGAGGAGGTCGGTGAGGTCGAGCCGCGTCAGGGCCTCCCACGACGCCGGGCCGCCGGTGAAGGCGGCGACGAGGACGACGCCGCCGCCGAGCGCGAGCAGCGCGGCGTACAGCACGAGCGCGACGAGCCCCACGAGCAGCGGGCGCCACCACCGGGCGCCGGGACGGGTCCGCTGGAGCCGGTGGTACGCGTACGTCCCCGGCACCTCGGGGGCGCGCGCCCCCCGGGCGGCGACGACGGTCGGGTGCGGGGGGACGGCGGGCGCGCTGGTCACCCGCCCATCGTCACGGCGTCCCCGGGCGGGCGCATCGGCCGCGCGACCGACGGCGCGGCCGTGGACGTCGTCCGCGCGGAAGGGACGCTCGTCCCGGGCCCGGCACGGGCGGTGGGTGTCTGATGCTCGGCATGCGCCCGCACGGCCCCGTCGTCCGCACCGTCCGCCACGACCCGGCCGACCGGCCGCTGCTCGTCATCTGGGAGGCGACGCGCGCGTGCGCGCTGTCGTGCGTGCACTGCCGCGCCGAGGCGCAGCCGCGCCGGCACCCGCGCGAGCTCGACACCGACGCCGCGACCGAGCTCATGCGGCAGGTCGCGGCGTTCGGCAGGCCGTCGCCGATCTTCGTCATCACCGGCGGGGACTGCTTCGAGCGCGAGGACCTCACCGAGCTCGTGCGCCGCGGGCGCGCGCTGGGGCTCGCGGTGGCGGTCTCGCCGTCGGGCACCGAGAAGCTCGACCGCTCGGCGCTGCGCGCGCTGCAGGACGCGGGCGTGACGGCGCTGTCGTTGTCGCTGGACGGCGCCACGGCCGCCGTGCACGACGGGTTCCGGCGCGTGCCGGGCACGTTCGACCGCACCGTCGAGGCGTGGGCGACGGCCCGCGAGCTCGGCATGAAGGTGCAGGTGAACTCGACGATGTCGAGCCGCACGGTGCACGAGCTGCCGGACCTCGCGGCGCTCGTGCGGGCGCAGGGCGCGATGACGTGGAGCGCGTTCATGCTGGTGCCGATGGGTCGCGGCGTCGACCTCGGCGCGCTCACGCCGCAGCAGGCCGAGGACGTCATGAACCACCTCTACGACCTGGGCCCGCACGTGCCGGTGAAGACGACCGAGGGCCACCACTTCCGGCGCGTGTCGCTGCAGCGCGCCGTCCTCGCCGAGCGCGGCGAGGACCACGTGGCCGCGCTCGGCCTGGGCGAGCTGTACGCCGAGCTGACGGAGCGCACGGCCGCGTTCGGCTGGGGCGACGGCGCGCGCGTGCGGCGCCCGCCGGTCAACGTCAACGCCGGGTACGGGTTCGTGTTCGTGTCGCACGTCGGCACGGTGCACCCCTCGGGGTTCCTGCCGGTGTCCGCGGGCGACGTGCGCGAGCAGCCGCTGACCGAGATCTACCGGACGTCGGCGCTGTTCACGGGTCTGCGCGACGCCGCGCGGCTCACGGGGCGGTGCGGTGCGTGCGAGTTCGGCCGGGTGTGCGGCGGGTCGCGCTCGCGCGCGTACGCCGCGACCGGTGACCCGTTCGCGTCGGACCCGCTGTGCGGGTACGTCCCCGGGTCGTTCCCGTACCCCGAGGACGTCGCGGCGCTGCTCGCGTCCTGACGTGGCCTCGCGCGGTCGTCCCCGGGGTCGCGCGGGCGACGCCGCGTCGTCCGGGCGGCCGACCCGGTCGTCCGCGCGACCGATCCGGGCGGCGCCGCGGGGCGCCTAGCATCACGGCGTGTCCCTCACGCCCGCCCCGCCGAGCCGCGCCCGCCGCGCGTGGTCCCACACGTGGCGGCTCATGCTCGCGCTGCCGCTGGGGTTCTTCTCGGGCACCGCGGTGTACGGCGCGAGCATCGCGCGGGCCGAGACGTCCGGCACGTCGTCGCTGCTCGCCGAGGTGTGGATCGCGCTCGACCTGGGCGTGCTCGTGGTCGCGGCGGTCCTGTACGTGCTGCGGCACCGCGCGCCGCTGCCGATCACGGGCGTGCTCGTGGTGCTCGGGTCGTTCTCGGTGTTCTCGGCGGGCATCGCGTCGCTCGCGGTCGTGTCGCTGGCGACGCGCCGCCGCTGGGCCGAGATCGTGTCGGTCTGCGCGCTGTGGTTCGGCGCCGGCCTGGTGGCCGACCGCGCGCTGCAGCACGTCTTCCTGCCGGACGACCTGCCCTACCCGCCGCGGTGGGTGCTGCTGCTGTCGGTGCTGGTCGGCATGGCCCTGCCCGTGGTCACGGGGCTGTTCATCGGTGGCCGGCGCGCGCTCGTCGCGTCGCTGCGCGAGCAGGCCGCGATCGCGCGCCGCGAGGCCGACGCGCGGGGCGACACCGCACGTGCCGCCGAGCGCAACCGCATCGCGCGCGAGATGCACGACGTGCTGGCGCACCGGCTGTCGCTCGTCGCGCTGCACGCGGGCGCGCTGGAGTACCGCGCCGGGCTGGACCCCGAGCAGGTGCGCGACACCGCCGCGATCGTGCGCGAGAACGCGCACGAGGCCCTCGGCGAGCTGCGCGAGGTGCTGGGGCTGCTGCGCGACCCCGCGGCGGCCGACGAGCAGTCGCGGCCGCAGCCGACGCTCGCGCAGGTCGACGAGCTCGTGGACGGCACGCGCGCCGCGGGGTCGCCCGTGTCGTACGTGCTCGACCACGTCGCCGAGGACGACCTCGCGCGGCTGCCGCTGTCGACCAGCCGGCACCTGTACCGCGTCGTGCAGGAGACGCTGACGAACGCGCGCAAGCACGCCCCCGGCGCGCCCGTGAAGGTCCGGCTGCACGGCACGCCGGGCGACCGCGTGGGCGTCGAGGTGACCAACCGGATGCCCGACCACCCGCCGGCGGCACCGCTGCCGTCGTCCGGGTGGGGGCTCACGGGGCTCGCCGAGCGGCTGCGGCTCACGGGCGGCGAGCTCGACGTGCAACGACGCCCGGACGGCACGTTCGCGGTGCAGGCGTGGCTGCCGTGGGCGGCCGGGACGGAGGGACAGGCATGACGGGCACCACCACCGGGGACGGCCGGCCGACGACGCGGGTCGTGCTGGTCGACGACGAGACGCTCGTGCGGGTCGGGCTGCGGCTCATCCTCGGCGCCGACCCGACCATCGAGGTCGTCGGCGAGGCGGGTGACGGGCTCGAGGCGCTCGACGTGGTGCGCGCGACGTCGCCCGACGTCGTCCTCATGGACATCCGCATGCCGCGGCTCGACGGCCTGCAGGCCACGCAGCGGCTGCTGGCCGAGCAGGCCGACGCGCGCGTCGTCATCCTCACGACGTTCGACACCGACGAGATGGTGCTGGGCGCGCTCCGCCTGGGCGCCGCGGGGTTCCTGCTGAAGGACACGCCGCCGGCCGAGATCGTGCGGCACGTGCACGACGCGGGCGCGGGGCGCACGACCCTGTCGCCGTCGGTCACCGACCGGCTCATCGCGTCGGTCACCGACCAGCCGCGCGACGAACGCCGCGCGGCCGCGCGCCAGAAGCTCGACGCGCTCACCGAGCGCGAGCGCGACGTGGCCCGCGCGATCGGGCGCGGGCTGTCGAACACCGAGATCGCGTCCGAGCTGTTCATCACGGTCGCGACGGTGAAGACGCACATCAGCCGCATCCTGGAGAAGCTGCCGGCGGACAACCGCACGCACATCGCGATCTGCGTGCACGAGGCGGGCGACGTCTGACGGAGCACGGCGCGGCCCCCGCTTGCGGGGCCCCGGGCCGGTCGTAGCGTGGCAGCAGGTCGAGCAGGCGGCCGCCCGTCGGCCCGCCGACGCCCGCGAGGGCCTCGGCCCGGGAGGAACGCCCATGCCCGACCCGAACCCGCCCGCCGCCGAGGGCGACGCGCCCGGCGCGGCCGCCGCCACGGCGCACGCGCCCGCGCCCGACGACCCGCGCAAGCCGGCCTCGCCGGCGGACCTGCACCGCCGCTCGTGGCGGTACGTCCTGCGCACGACGGTCCGCGAGCTCGTCGACGACCAGTGCACGGACCTCGCGGCCGCGCTGACGTACTACGCGGTGCTCGCGCTCGCGCCGGGACTGCTCGCCGTGGTGTCGCTGCTGGGGCTCGTCGACCGGCCGCAGGAGGTCATCGACCGCGCGACGGCGCTCGTGCGGGACGTCGGCGCCGGGTCGGCCGTCGACACGCTCGAGCCCGTGCTGCAGCACCTCGCGACCGCGCCCGCGGCGGGGTTCGCGTTCGTCGGGGGGCTCGTGGTCGCGCTGTGGTCGGCGTCGGGCTACGTGTCGGCGTTCGGGCGCGGCATGAACCGGATCTACGAGGTCGACGAGGGGCGCCCGGTGTGGAAGCTGCGCCCGCTGCTGCTGGTGCTGACGGCCGCGCTCGTGGTGCTCGCGGTGCTGGTCGTGGCGTTCCTCGCGCTGTCCGGCCCGGTCGCCGAGAGCATCGGCCGGTCCGTGGGGCTGAGCAGCACCACGGTCGCCGTGTGGCAGGTCGTGAAGTGGCCGCTGGTCGTCGTGCTCGTGGTGCTCGCGATCGCGCTGCTGTACCACGGCACGCCGAACGTGCGGCAGCCGCGGTTCCGGTGGCTGAGCGTCGGCGCGCTCGTCGCGCTCGTGGTGTGGGTGCTCGCGTCGGCGGGGTTCGCGTTCTACGTGTCGAGGTTCGCGAGCTACGACGAGACCTACGGGTCGCTCGCGGGGGTGGTCGTGCTGCTGCTGTGGCTGTGGCTCACGAACCTCGCGCTGCTGTTCGGCGCCGAGCTCGACGCCGAGCTCGAGCGCGGCCGCCAGCTGCAGGCGGGGATCGCCGCCGAGCGCACGCTGCAGCTGCCGCCGCGCGACACGCGCGCGAGCGACAAGCGGCGCGCGCGGCTCGAGGAGGACGTCGAGCGGGGCCGCGCGCTGCGCGAGCACGCGGGGGCTGCCGCACGGGCCGAGGGCGGGTCCCCGCAGGACGAGCCCGCGTCGGACGCCGGGACGACGACGCGCGCGCGGCACGGGGGCTGAGCCGGTGCGCGGACCGGGCCCGCACCGTCAGCGACGGGCGTCACCGCCGTCCGTCCGGTCGCGGTGCGCCGCGCCCGCACGCTCCACGATGCCCTGCGCGACGTCCCGCAGCTTGACGTTGCGGTGCTGGCTCATGGCCGACAGGTGGTCGAACGCGTCGTCGGGCGTGCCGCCGCGGTGCGCCATGATGACGCCCTTGGCCTGGTCGATCGTCGCGCGCGACTCGAGCGCCGCCGCGAGATGCTCGGCGAGCGCGCGCAGGTCGTCGTGGCGGCGCGAGCCCGTGAGCACGGACGCCACCGTGCCGGCGACGAGCTCGACGGCCTCCGCGACGGTCGCGGCGTCGACGGCCTCGTCCCCGTAGCAGGTCAGGACCCCCCAGAGCACGTCGTCGTCCTGCACGGGAACAGCGACCACGGCACGCGTGACGTCCTGGGCGGCGCGCGCGAGCCGCGGCCACCGGGGGTCGTCCAGGAGGTGCTCGCTCGCCACCGTGCGGCGCTCGCGGAACGCGTCGACGGTCGGCCCCTCGCCGCTCATGACCTGCAGCCCGTCGGCCGCGGTGGCCGGTCCGCTGGTGGTCGCGACGTGCGTCGGCGCGTCGGGCGGGCCCAGCACGAGCGACACGTGCTCGGCGCCCGGCACGGTGCGGCAGACCACGTGCACGAGGTCGGTGAGGAACGTCGACGTCCCGACGTCGACGGCCTGCAGGCGTGACAGCTCGGCGAACGCGGCGGTGCGGCGCCGCTCCCGGTCGTGCACGTCGTCGCGCGACTGCATCGAGGTACCCCTTCCTCGTCACCCACGGTCCGCGGCGCGGCGTGCGCGCCCGGCGGCCGTGAGGGGCGGGCACCGCACCTGCGACCCGACCAGCCTGGCACGCGACCGCCCGGGGTTCAACGGTGCGCCACGCGACCGGGGCGGACCCGCGCGACGCGGCACACGCTCAGCGCAGCGGTGGCAGCACCTGGTGCGCGTCGAGGACGCCGCGGAACGGGTCGCCGACGTCGGCGAGCCGGTCGAGCACCGTGCGCACCGTGAACGCGTCGGGCCGCAGCCAGTCGGCGTCGAGCTCGTCCCACGTGATCGGCGCCGACACGGGCGCGCCGGCGGCGGCGCGCGGGCTGTACGGCGCGACGAGGGTCTTGTTGACGGCGTTCTGCGTGTAGTCGAGCCGTGCGTGCCCGCCGCGCTCGCGCACCTCCCACCGCCAGCTCACGAGGTCGGGCACGACCTGCCCGACCGTGCGCGACAGCCGCTCGACCCACGCGCGCGTGTCGTCGAACGACGGCCCGGCGGCCACCGGGACCCAGATCTGGATGCCGCGCTTCCCCGTGAGCTTGGGGTACGCGCGGACGCCCAGGTGCTCGAACGCGTCGCGGTGCAGGCGCGCCAGCAGCACGAGGTCGTCCCACGTGGTCGACGTCCCGGGGTCGAGGTCGACGAGCGCGTACGTCGGCAGGTCGGGCGCGGCGGTGCGCGACGTCCACGCGTGCCACTCGAGCGCGCCGAAGTTCGCGGCCCACACGAGCGCGGCGGGCTCGTCGACGACGAGGTACGTCGTGGTGTCCCCCGGGTCGACGTCGGGCCGGTCCCAGCGCGGCACCCACTCGGGCGCGTGGTCGGGCAGCTGCTTGTGCCAGAAGCCCGCGGTGCCGGCGCCCTGCGGGAACCGGTGCATGTTGAGCGCGCGGCCCGCGAGGTACGGCAGCACGACGGGCCCGACGCGCGCCGCGTACCGCAGCAGGTCGCGCTTGGTGACGGGCGGCTCGCCGTCGCGCCCGCCGAACAGCTCCTTGTCGAGGTTCGTCACGCGCAGCCGGCGGCCGTGGATCTCCCACGTGCCCGACGCGCCGAGCTCGTCGAGCGCCGCGAGCGCGTCGTCGTCGGCGGGCAGCGGCACCGGCGGGTCAGCCGGGTCAACCGACGCCGCGTGCAGGTCGACCTCCGCCTCGGCCGCGGGCACGCCCGAGCGCCACAGCCGGTCCGGGTCGGCCGCGACCTCGTCGTTGGTGCGTCCCGAGACGACCGACGTGGGGTGGTCCTCGGCGTCCCAGCCGTCGACCGCGTGCTCGTCGTGCTTGTGGATCAGCAGCCACTGCTCCTTGCCGTCGCCGCCGCCGTCACGTTCGCGCCGGTCGCTGCGCACCAGCAGGAACTTGCCTCGCAGCCGCTCGCCGTGCAGCTCGGCGTGCAGCTGACCGTCGCGCAGCTCGGCGGCCGGGTCGTCGCTCTTGTACGGCACCCACGTGCCGCGGTCCCACACGATCACGTCGCCGCCGCCGTACTCGCCGCGTGGGATCACGCCCTCGAAGCCCGCGTACTCCAGCGGGTGGTCCTCGACGTGCACGGCCATGCGCCGCACGCCCGCGTCGAGCGTCGGGCCCTTGGGCACGGCCCAGCTCAGCAGCACCCCGTCGAGCTCGAGGCGGACGTCGTAGTGCAGGCGTCGCGCGCGGTGCCGCTGCACCACGAACCGGCGCTCGACGGCGCCGCCCGCCACGGCGGGCGGCGCCCCGGACGGCTCGGGCGTGCGCGTGAAGTCGCGCATCGCGCGGTACGTGCCGAGCGCGTCGGCGTCACTGGGACCCATCCAACATCCTCCGGATCGCTGCGACAATCCCTCCGTGAATTATCGTGAATATGGGTCGCGCCGGTCAACTTTCCCCAGATCAAGCCTTGGTGAAGCTACTCGACCGTGACTCGAGTTGCGAACGCGCCATAAAGGTCGCGATTCGCAACCTTGGTCGCACCGAGGATGCCACCCAGAGCAACCAATGCGTCCGCCACCGGCCCCTGCGCCCGCAGCCCTCGGCTCGAAAGAGGAGCAGATAACTGCCCAGGAGCAAATGCCAGGACCGCGTCAACAATCGGGCGCCACGCGTCGACGGCATCTGCGATGGTCTGCGCGTCCCGAAACCTCAAAGCGTATCGGTCAACGATCGCACTGTCGAGAATGGTCTCCATCGATGCACCCACGGCGGCAACAAGAAGGAAGGTCGCGCCGCGCAGCGCGAACCAAGTTCGCAACTCGCGGTCGGACTGCGTGAGCGAGTTTTCGGCAACCTCGGCATTCCGCGCCTTAGCCTGCTCAACTGCCTTGAGGAGACTAAAGACGTAGATCACATGACCGGCAGTGATTCGCTCCGGGAAGACCGTACTGTACGTCGCGTCCTCCTCCCAAATTCTTCCCTTCTCGTGATAGGCAATGTCCGGCCTTCCGTGAAAGGCAGCGAGAGCTTGCGCCGCTACCGTGGCAGAAATCTGATTCTCCCCGGGGCGACGGATGACGTCTTCAACTCCACCGCGGCGGCCGCCGTTGTACCCGACCACCCCCAGCGAATCAAACTCGGACACCAGCCGGGTTTGAATCCTGTCGTTACTCCTGAAGTCAGCGGCTTGCGTGGGGTTCTGTCGATTGTTAAATCGGATGATCTCCCGAACGGTCTCGGGGTCGTCGCACTTGATGAATCGTGCGAGGACTCGCGCGTCCGCGAGGTCGGCCTTGGTCGCCGAACTGAGCGCACCCGTGGTCTGCGCGCCATTTACGATCGCGATCCCGTTGAAGCTCAGGCTTCCATCCACATAATCATATCCATTCACCAGCGCGGTAATCCCGTTGTTGTACGCCCAGAACCTCCGCGGCTGCTCGGCCGCCGTTGATCGGATGCCGTTGTTGATATTATTCTGCGATCTTGTGCTTCCGAGATAGCCGCGGATGTTTGCCGAAAAGAGGCGATTCCCGTGCAGACGAAACTGCTCCCGAAGCCAGACTGCCGGCACCGAAGTACAGAAGGCTGTCCAGCTATCGCCGACCTCTTCGAATCCAGGGGAATCCACGAGTTCGAAGTAGTCCGAGACAAGGATGGGCGTCTTCGACCCTTCGTAGCGGGACGCTAGTTCGACGCGTCCAATCTCGACCGCCGAGACATCAAACTGCGCCGCCGGGAATCGGTGAGCCAAATGCCTTTTGGCTGCTTGGGCCGTCTGGTCTAGTTCGGTTCGAATCTGTGCACTCTCGGGCAAGTTGTGCACAAACCAAATCTCGACTGAGGTTATGGAGCCAGTCGCAAAAGCCTCACCAATCTCCTCCCAAGCGCTGGTAAGGCGATCAGGAAGGCTCCGAGAGTCCTCTGACGCAAGGAGCCAATTTACCGCCTGATGCAGACTTGCGGCCTTATTTTGCGGCGCCTGCAGTCGCTCGACCGTCGCCTCGTATCCTTGAATTATTACGACGCGTCCCGCACTCTGGTCAACGTAGACGACGTCGCACGACTTATCATCCGGACCATCGGTGAGGGCGCTCGCCGCGACGGTGTGAATGTCCTCAATATCGAGACTAAGTTGGAGAGCATAGAGCGAGCGTTTTGCTGCACCATAGCGATCCAGGTCGTCACGCCCCGCGAGCGCCGCTTCCAGGGAAGTCCACTGCTCAGGCCCTTGCTCCACGTGACCCGCTTCTCGTACGTCGCCAACGCTCGTCGATGCCATGCAGCCGAGGGTAGTCGCCAAGCGACCTCTGCGGGAGAGTTTCACAAGGGCATTTCGGTTCGCAGGAGATCAGCCTGCCTCGACCGGTGGAAATGTCCGATAGCCCCTGGCCTGGCCTCTCCTCGGGTCGGTGCGTGCACCCACGTCTCGAGCGCGTCCCCAGTCTGTGCGGGGTGCGCCCGGCCCGCACGCCGCGGGCGGCTCGCGCCCCGACGTGCGGTCGGGGCACCGGGTGGCGACCATCGAGGGACCGGATCCGAGTCGGACAGCGAAGGAGCACCCGATGAGCGAGAACCCCGGCCCCGCGGACCCCGGCGGGCACACCCACGACCACGACCACGACCACCCGCACGACCACGACGGCGACCACGCGCACGACGGCGACCACGCCCACGCCCCCGAGCAGACCCGGCCGCCGGTCGACACGGGCCCCGGCCCGGACGAGGCGGACGTCAACCACGGGCGCCGCGAGGGCGGGCGCCACCGCGCCGACTGACCCGCACGCCCGGGTCCGTGCGGAGCCCGTCGGCCGCACGGACCCGGGCGAAACCGGACGCCCGTCCTGCGGGGCGGGCGTCCGCACCGTAGAAAGGACGAGGTGAGCACGCACCTCGAGGACTACGCCCTCCTGTCCGACCTGCGCACCGGCCCGCTCGTGTCCCGCGACGGCAGCGTCGACTGGCTGTGCCTGCCACGCTTCGACTCCCCCGCCGCGTTCTCCGCGATCCTCGGCGGGCCCGACGACGGGCGCTGGAAGCTCTCGGCGGTCGACGGCGAGGTCATCGAGCGGCGGTACCTGCCGCAGACGTTCGTGCTCGAGACCACGTGGCGCACGCCGACCGGCACGGCGCGCGTGACCGACTTCCTGCCCCTGACGTCGGGGCGCGACGACCTCGTGCGGCAGGTCGAGTGCCTCGAGGGCACGGTCGAGGTCGAGCACGACCTGCGCCTGCGGTTCGACTACGCGCGCGCCACGCCGTGGGTGCGGGTGGTCGACCACCACGGCCGCGAGGCGCTGCAGTCGCTCGCGGGCCCCGAGGGCATCCTCGTCACGGGCCCGCTGCTGACGCGCGTCGACGGCGACGACGGCGTCGCGCAGGACGGCACGTCCGCCGAGCCCGGCGCGTTCTCGGCGGCGGGCGGCGCGCGCACGCCGCGGCTCGGCGGCCGGTTCCGGCTCGAGGAGGGCGACGTGCTCGACTGGGACCTCGTGTGGTTCCCGTCGTACGCCGACCCGCCCGAGCCGATCGACGCCGACCAGGCGCTCGCGGCGGCCGTGAGCTTCTGGACGGACTGGTCGTCGAAGCTCGAGGTCCGCACGACGCACGACCCTCTCGTGCTGCGCTCGCTGCTGGTGCTGCGCGCGCTCACGCACGGCGAGACGGGCGGGATCGTCGCGGCGCCGACCGCGTCGCTCCCCGAGGAGCTGGGCGGCGTGCGCAACTGGGACTACCGGTTCGTGTGGCTGCGCGACGCGGCCCTGACCATCGAGGTCGCGGTCGCGCACGGCCTCACCGAGGGGGCGTGCCTGTGGCGCGACTGGCTGCTGCGCGCGGTCGCGGGCGACGCCGACGACGTCAAGATCATGTACGGCGTGGGCGGTGAGCGGGAGCTCGACGAGAAGGAGCTCGACCACCTCGACGGCTACGAGGGCTCGCGGCCCGTGCGGATCGGCAACGGCGCCGCCGACCAGTACCAGGCCGACGTCGTGGGCGAGGTGATGATCGCGCTGGGCATGCTGCGTGACGCGGGCGTCGGCGAGGACGAGTACACGTGGGGCCTGCAGAAGAGCCTGCTGCGGTACACCGAGACGCACTACGACCGGCCCGACCACGGCATCTGGGAGATGCGCGGCGACCTGCACCACTTCACGCACGGGCGCGCCATGATGTGGGCCGCGTTCGACCAGGGCGTGCGCGCGGTCGAGGAGCACGGGCTCGACGGCCCGGTCGAGCGGTGGCGCGAGCTGCGCGACCGGTTGCGCGCGGAGATCGACGAGCGCGGCTACGACCCGGAGATCGAGAGCTTCACGCAGACGTACGACAACGCCGAGGTCGACGCGTCGCTGCTGCAGCTGCCCCACACGGGGTTCCTCGCGTACGACGACCCGCGCATGCTCGGCACGGTCGCGCGCATCGAGCGCGACCTGCGCGACGAGCACGGCCTGGTGCACCGGTACCGCACCGACACGGGCATGGACGGGCTCGAGGGCGACGAGCACCCGTTCCTCATCTGCTGCTTCTGGCTGGTCGAGCAGTACGCGAACAGCGACCGCCTGGAGGACGCCGAGAAGCTCATGGCGCAGCTCGTGGGCTACGCGAACGAGCTCGGGCTGCTGAGCGAGGAGTACGACCCGGACGCCGGGCGGCTGATCGGCAACTTCCCGCAGGCGTTCAGCCACATCGGGCTGATCCGCGCGGCGGACGCGATCGCCGCGGTGCGGGCGCGCGAGAGCGGCGCGGGCTGAGCGCGGGTCGCCGTCGGGGGCGGCGGACCGGCCTCGGGCGCTGCCCGCGCGCGGCCGCTCAGGAGACCGTCAGCACCGTGCCGGGCGGCACCTTGCCCCACAGCAGGTCGAGCACGTCGGCGGTCACGCGCACGCACCCGTTGGAGATCGCACCCGTCGCGGTGAACGGCGACGTGTGGATCGCGGTCGCGGACGTGCCGGTGCGCCGGTCGTAGGCGTCCATGGTCTCGCTCTGGCTCGACAGCAGCAGGCTGCGCGGCGTGTACGTGCCGGGCTGGTCCCACTGCGACCCGGTGAGGAACTGCGCGGCGGCCGGCGTCGGGGTGCCGGGCGCACCGACCGCGAGCACGGGCACCGTGCGGGGCGTCGTGCCGTCGTCGATCGTGAGCGTGAGCGCCGCGCGGTCCAGGTGCAGGCGCCAGCTCGTGCCGCTCGCCACGGTGTCCTCCTCGCGGATCCAGGCGGTGCGCCCGTTGACCTGCGCGGCGTCCTGGCTGGGCAGCGCGCTGCGGGTCGCGACCATGACGCGCAACCACCCGGCGCGGCGCTCCAGCACCGGCAGCACGGTCGGCACGTCGAGCGTCGCCGTGGGCACCGTGCCGCGCGGCGTGCCGTACGGCGCGTCGTACGCGGCGGTGTCCCGCACGACCGTCGCGGTGCGCCACGTGCCGAGCGCCGGGTCGTCGGAGCGCAGCTGCGCGAGCCCGTCGTCGCCGGGCAGGCCCGGCACGACCACGCGCGGCTCGACCACCGGCAAGGACGCGAGGTCGACGGGTGCGAGCACCGGGGGCGGCGGCACGGCGGCCTTGGCGGCGACGACGGGCGCGCGCACGACGACGGTCTCGGGCGTCGCGGCGGCCAACGAGGTCGGCGACGACGGCGCGCACGCGGCCGCGAGCGCCACGACGGCCGCCACGAGGGCGGCGGTCGGACCGGGGCGCGGCGGGGTGCTCACCCGTCCATGGTGCGTCCGGTCGGGCGGGGGCACCAGGGTGCGGGCGTGTCGGGCTTCTCGGCGCAGGGCGGAGGCCGGCACGGCGCGGGACGAGGGCCGCCGGGCGCGGCGCCCGGCGGCGGTCAGCGGGTGTCCGCGGGCACGACGAGCGGCGCACCCGTCACCGGGTCGGGCACGACCGTGGCGTCGAGCCCGAACACGTCGCGCACCCGGTCGGCCGTCACGACCGCGGCGGGCTCGCCCTGCGCGACGACGCGTCCGTCCTTCATCGCGACGAGGTGCGTCGCGTAGCGGGCCGCGTGGTGCAGGTCGTGCAGCACGGCGACGACCGTGCGGCCCTGCACGTGCAGGTGGTGCAGCAGCGTGAGCACCTCGAGCTGGTGCGTGACGTCGAGGTACGTGGTCGGCTCGTCGAGCAGCACGAGCGGCGTGTCCTGCGCGAGGACCATCGCGATCCACGCGCGCTGCCGCTGCCCGCCGGACAGCTCGTCGAGCCGGCGGTCGGCGATGTCGGTGGTGCCGGTCGCGGCGAGCGCACGCTCGACCGCGTCGACGTCGGCCGCCGAGTAGCGGCGCAGCACGCGCTGGTGCGCGAACCGGCCGCGCGCGGCGAGCTCGGCCACCGTGATGCCCTCGGGCGCGGTCATGGTCTGCGGCAGGAACGCCAGGCGCCGTGCCCGCTCGCGCGCCGCGTAGGACGGCAGCGGTGCGTCGTCGAGCACCACGCGCCCGGCGGCGGGCACGAGCAGCCCGGACAGCGCGCGCAGCAGCGTGGACTTGCCGCACGCGTTGGGGCCGATGATCACGGTGAACGAACCGTCGGGCACCGCGAACGTGAGGTCCTCGCTGACCGTGCGCGCGTCGTAGCGCAGCGTGACGCCCTCGGCGCGCAGCCGCGAGGCGGTGCCGACGCGGCCCTCCGAGGTCGTGGAGGTCGTGGCAGTCGTGGCGGTCTCGGCGGTCATCGGGTCCTCGCCTCTCGGAGCAGCAGCCACAGCAGGTACGCGCCGCCGATCACGACGGTGACGACGCCGACGGGCACGGTCAGGGGCAGCACGTGCTGCGCGACGAGGTCGGCGCCCAGCAGCACGACCGCGCCGACGCCCGCGCTCGCGGCGAGCGGGATGCCGGGCGACCCGGCGGCGCGGCGCGCGATCTGCGGGGCCGCGAG
>JAEYNO010000065.1 GCA_023412515.1 Actinomycetes bacterium | reverse complement strand
CTCGCGGCCCGCACGCACGCCGCGGCCGCCGCCGACGACCCGCCGCCGCTGGGCCCGTTCCGCACGTTCCAGGTGCCCGTCGCGGACGTCGCCGACCTCACGGGCCTCGACCTCGGCCCGCTGCCGGCCGCCGACGTGCTCGCGGTGACGGCACCGCAGGCGCTCGCGTGGCGCGAGCTGCGCGACCTCGCCGAGGTCGCGCTGCGCTGAGGTTGGGTTGCGCTGAGGTTGGGTTGCGCTGAGTTCAGGCTGCGCTGAGGTCAGGCCGTGCCGCGGTCGCGCTGCGCGAAGCCCGGCCCGCGCTCAGAGCGCGAGCGGTGCGCCCGTGAGCCGCTCGTAGGCCTCGAGGTAGCGCGCGCGGGTGCGCTCGACGACGTCGGCGGGCAGCGCGGGCGGCGGCGCGTCCGACGCGCGGTCCCAGCCCGACGCGTCCGACGTCAGCCAGTCCCGCACGAACTGCTTGTCGAAGCTCGGCTGCGCGCGCCCCGGCTGCCACGCGTCGGCGGGCCAGAAGCGCGACGAGTCGGGCGTGAGGACCTCGTCGCCGAGCGTGACCGCACCCGTCGTGGGGTCGGTGCCGAACTCGAGCTTGGTGTCCGCGAGGATCACGCCCCGCTCGCGCGCGATCCGCTCGGCGCGCGCGTAGACCGCGAGCGTGAGGTCGCGCAGCGTCTCGGCGGCCTGCGGCCCGACGGTGTCGACGACGACCGAGAACCGCACGTTCTCGTCGTGCTCGCCGAGCTCGGCCTTGGTCGCGGGCGTGAAGATCGGCTCGGGCAGCCGCGAGCCGTCGACCAGGCCGGCGGGCAGCGGGATGCCGGTGACCTCCCCGTCCGTGCGGTACTCCACGAGCCCGGACCCGGTGAGGTAGCCGCGCGCGACGCACTCGACCGGGAACATGTCGAGCCGCCGGCAGACCATCGCCCGCCCGGCGACGGCGGCGGGCACGTCGGTGCCGACGACGTGGTTCGGCACGAGGTCCGCGAGCTGGTCGAACCACCACAGGCTCAGCTGCGTGAGCACGACACCCTTGTCGGGGATGCCGGGGCTGAGCACGTGGTCGTACGCGGACACGCGGTCGGACGCGACCACGAGCACGACGTCGCCGTCCCGGTCGCGCAGCGCGACGCCCGCGGCCGAGGAGTCCGGCTCGTAGAGGTCGCGGACCTTGCCGGAGTAGACGTGGCGCCAGCCGGGCAGGTCGCCGTGGCCCGAGGGTGTGGGGTGCGCGTCGCTCACCCCCACAGTGTGGCGTGCCCGGGCCCTAGGGTGGGCGCGCCGATCAGGGACCGGGACACGACGGTGCCGTCGGGTGACCCGCCACCGGCGTCGCCGCGCCCGCACGACCGGACCACGCCCCTGGCCGGCCAGCCGCGCCGGGCAACCTCGCGCCGCCCTCGTCCGTGTAGGAGGCATGACAGGTCCGAGAGGAGTGGTCGTGGAGACCGACGACGCGGTCGACGGGCGGGCCGGCGTGCCGGTCGGCGAGGCGGGCCAGCGGATCGGTGACGCCGACGACCTCGTGGTCGAGCCGCACCCGACGGCGACGCTGCGCTCGCGCGACGAGGAGTTCGCCGCGTTCATGGTCGAGGCGGAGCCGCTGCTGACGCGAACGGCGTGGCTGCTGTGCGGCGACCGGCACCGCGCGGAGGAGCTCGTCCAGCAGGCCCTGGTGCGCACGTACGTCGCATGGCCACGCGCGCGGGCCGGCGACCCACTGGCCTACGCGCGCCGGACGCTCGCGAACGCGCGCATCGACCTGTGGCGGCGTCGCCGTCGCGAGGTCCTGCTCCCGGCCGAGGACCTGCCCGCGCGCGTGGCGGGTGACGGCACCGCGGGGCACGCGCACGTGCACGCCGAGCGCGACGCGCTGGTGCGCGCGCTCACGCGGCTCAGCCCGCAGCGTCGCCGCGTGGTGGTGCTGCGGTACGTGCTCGACCTGTCCGAGCGGGAGGTCGCCGCCGATCTCGGGGTCACGCTCGGGTCCGTGAAGTCGGCGGCGGCGCGCGGTCTGCGCCAGCTGCGCGAGGAGCTCGGCGCCGCGGCGCCGGGCGCGAAGGAGGAGTGATGGACGACGACCTCACGAGGCGCCTGCGCGCGCTCGCCGACACCGACGCACCGGTCACGGTCGACCACGACGCGGTGCTCCGTGCAGGCCACCGCCGCCGGTGGGCCCGCGCCGTCGGCACGTCCGGCGCCCTGGCGGCGCTCGTCGTGGGCGGGTACCCGGCGGTCGCGGCGCTCAGCACGGACCGCGTCGCGACCCCGCCGGCCGCGAGCGCGACCGCGGAGCCGCCGCGCGCCGTGGTCGACCGCGCCACGGGGACGATCACGGTCCCCGGGTGGGGCGTGCCGCCGTCGACGGAGGAGGACCGCGCCGTGATGCAGACCGCGCGCGCGTTCTTCTTCGCCGGCTGCATGGCGGACCAGGGCTTCGCCGAGGGGTGGGAGTTCACGGGTCCTGTCACGCCCGCTCCCGCACCCGGAGAGCGGTACCCGTACGGCGCGTGGCTCGCGGACGACGTGCGCGCGAACGGCTACGGCTTCGCGCGCAGCGGCGCCCTCGACCTGCCACCGGCCGAGGCCGAGGCCTGGGACGTGTGCGAGGCGCGGCTCGAGACGACGGGGCTGTCCGGCGCGGTCGAGGTCACCCTCGACAAGCACGAGGGCGCGCTCCGTCAGACCGAGCGGGCACTGCTCACGGACGAGGGGCGGTCGCTGCACGACGCGTGGGCGGCCTGCCTGGCGGAGAGCGGAGTCGCCGCCGTGGCCGACGACCCCGAGTCGCTGGTCCCGGCCGGTGCGGCCGAGGCGCCGTTCGACGAACAGGTCCGCATCGGTCTGGTCGACGTCGCCTGCAAGGACCGGCTCGACCTCGTGCAGCGACTGGCCGACATCGACGCGGCGCTCGCGGCGCAGTTCGCCGCTGACCACCGCGAGGAGATCGCGGCGGAGCTCGCGGAGGCCGAGCGCCGTGACCGCCCGGTCGTGGACCGCGCGCGTGCCTACCTCGCGGAGCACGGCGTGACGATGCCCTGACCTGACGCCCCGCGTGCCCGGCGCCACGCCGCGGGCTCGCGCCTGGTCGTCAGCTCTCGCTGGCGGTCAGGGCGATGTCGGTGCGGTGGTGGGAGCCCGCGAGCGCGACCTGGTCGACCGCGACGTAGGCGGCGCGGCGCGCGTCGGCGATGGTCTCGCCGACGCCGACGACCGTGAGCACGCGCCCGCCCGCCGACACCAGGAGCGGGTCGTTGAGCGGGTTCTCGGGGTCGTCGTCGGTCGTGCGGACCGCGGTCCCGGCGTGCAGCACGTGGACGCCGGGCACGGTGTCGGCGCCGTCGAGGCCCGTGATGGGGTCGCCCGTGCGCACGTCGCCCGGGTAGCCGTGCGACGCGACCACGACGGTGACCGCGGCGTCGGCGCGCCAGTGCAGCGGGTCGAGGTCCGCGAGGCGACCCTCGGCCGCGGCGAGCAGCACGCCCGCGAGCGGCGTGCCGAGCCGCGCGAGCACGACCTGCGTCTCGGGGTCGCCGAACCGCGCGTTGAACTCGACGACGCGCACGCCGCGGCTCGTGAGCGCGAGGCCGCAGTACAGGACGCCGACGAACGGCGTGCCGCGCCGGGCCATCTCGGCGACGGTCGGGCGCGCGACGGTCTCGACGACCTCGTCGACCAGGCCCGCGGGTGCCCACGGCAGCGGCGTGTAGGCGCCCATGCCGCCGGTGTTGGGGCCCTCGTCGCCGTCGTACGCGCGCTTGAAGTCCTGCGCGGGCACGAGCGGCACGACGTCGGTGCCGTCGCACAGCACGAACAGCGAGACCTCGGGCCCGTCGAGGTACTCCTCGACGACGATCCGCCCGCCGTCCTTGGCGAGGCACGCGGCGGCGTGCTCGAGGGCCGCGTCGCGGTCCTCGGTGACGACGACGCCCTTGCCGGCGGCGAGCCCGTCGTCCTTGACGACGTAGGGCGCACCGAACTCGTCGAGCGCGGCGGCCACCTCGTCGAGCGTCGTCGCGACGCGCGCCGCTGCGGTCGGCACGCCCGCGGCGGCCATGACGTCCTTCGCGAACGCCTTCGAGCCCTCGAGCTGCGCGGCCTGCGCGGACGGCCCGAAGACCGGGATCCCCGCGGCGCGTACGGCGTCCGCGACGCCCGCGACGAGCGGCGCCTCGGGCCCGACGACGACCAGGTCGACGCCGAGGCCGGTCGCGAGCGCGGCGACGGCGGCGCCGTCGAGCGGGTCGACCGCGTGCAGGGTCGCCTGGCGCGCCATGCCCGGGTTGCCGGGCGCCGCGTGGACCGCGCTCACGGCGGGGTCGAGCGACAGCGTGCGGACGAGGGCGTGCTCACGGGCACCGGTGCCGACGACGAGGATCTCCACGGGCCCCGACCCTACCGGCCGCGCCCACGACGGCAGCCGGGGCGTCCGCACGCGTCGTCGACGGGCACGCGGGCCCCGGCGGTCAGGTGCCGCGCGCCTCGGGCAGGGGCAGCACGTCGAGGTAGAGCCGCACGCGGCGCCGCCCGTCGGTGCGCCCCGCCTCCTTGGCGACGCGACCGCGCTCGGTGATCTCCTCGACCACGGCGGTGAGCCGTTCGACGAGCTCGGCGGCCTCGTCCTGCGTGAGGTCGGCGGTGACGTTGGAGAACACCTGGACGTCCCAGTCCTGGCGGACCTCGTCGAGCGACGCGGCCCACGCGGTGAGGGTCTGGGCGCGCTCGGCGATCATGCTCTGCAGCACGGCGCGCACGGCCTGCGCGGACCCCGGGTCGTCGAGCGCGTCGAGGTCGTCCATGCGGAACCCGACGGCGCGCCACCAGCGCTCGCGCCCGGCCGGGTGGTCGGGGTCGTCCTCGACGAAGCCGTGCTTCTCGAGCTGGCGCAGGTGGTAGCTCGTCTGCCCGCTGGACTCCCCCAGGCGGCGACCGAGCATCGTCGCGGTGGCCGGGCCGCCGTTGCGCAGCTCGGCGTACATCGACATGCGCAGGGGGTGCGCGAAGGCCTTGAGGGCCTCGGGCCCGAGGGTGCGCTCGTCCGCGCTCTTGTCATCCGTCATGTGCAGAGATACCTTTGCAGAACTTCTTTGCAGAGATCCTCTGCAAAGCTCTCTCCCACCCTAGCCGCCGCGAGGACACCGTGACCGCCACCGCCCCGCCCACCTCCCCCGCCCCGTCGCCGGCCACGCCCGAGGCCGCGGCCGGCGCGGGCCCCGCCGTGCCCCGCCCCCTCGGCCGCCGCTTCGCCGCGCTGCTCACCGCGACCGGCGCCGCCAACCTCGGCGACGGGATCGTCGCCGTCGGCGTCCCGCTCGTCGCGCTGGGCCTCACGCGCTCCCCCGACAAGATCGCGCTGCTGTCCGCCGCGACCTGGCTGCCGTGGCTCGTGCTGGGCATCACCGCCGGCGTCCTCGTCGACCGCGGCGACCGCCGCCGCCTGCAGATCGCCGGGCTCGCCGCGCGCGCCGCGCTCCTCGCGCTCGGCGGCTGGCTCGCCGCGACCGACGCGCTCACGCTGCCGCTGCTCGTCGGCCTCGTGCTCGCGTACGGCGTCACCGAGGTCGTCGTCGACCTCGCCGCCGGCGCGATCGTCCCCGACCTCGTCCCGCGCGAGCGCCTGGCCGCCGCCAACGGCCGCGTCATGGCCGTGCAGCAGGTCGCCAACGCGTTCCTCGGCGCGCCCGTCGCCGGTGCGCTGCTCACCCTCGGCGCCGGCTGGGTGCTCGGCGTGCCCGCCGCGCTCGCCGTCGCCGGCGCGCTCGTGCTGTGGCGCCACGTCCCCGGCCGCTACCGCCGCACCGCGCCGACCACCGCCGCACCGGCCACCGCCGCGACGACCACCCCCGGCGACCCCGCGACCCCGGACGCCGAGGTCCCGGCGCGCCGCACGAGCGCCTGGTCAGACGTGCGCGAGGGCCTGCGGTTCGTCACGCACCACCGCGTGCTGCGCGTCGTCGTGCTCACCGGCGCGGTGCTCAACATGTGCAGCGCCGCCTACTTCGCGGTCTTCGTGCTGTGGGTCGTCGGACCCGGCTCGGCCGTCGGCATGACCGAGCGGACCTACCCCCTGCTCACGCTCGGCATCGCCGTCGGCGCGGTCGCCGGCTCGGTGCTCGGCGAGCCCCTCGTGCGGCGCGTCGGCGAGGTGCGCCTCATGGTCACGTGCTGGGCGCTGGCGTTCTCGCTGCTCGCGGTGCCCGTGCTCGTGCCGCGCGTCGCGCCGCTCGCGGTGGTGCTCGTGCTGCTCGGCCTGCTCAGCACGGTCGGCAACGTCATCAGCGAGACCGTCCGCCAGCGCCTCGTGCCGGCCCACCTGCTGGGCCGCGTCGCGGGCGCCGCGCGCACGCTCGGCTACGGCCTCATGCCCGCCGGCGCGCTCGTCGCGGGCGTGCTCGCGACGCGCCACGGGCTCGCCCCGGTGCTGCTC
>JAEYNO010000042.1 GCA_023412515.1 Actinomycetes bacterium | reverse complement strand
GCAGCTCGGCGCCCGCGCCGTCGCGGCCGAACAGCGGCAGCACGGCCAGCGGCGCCTCGACGTCCACCCGCGTGCCGCCCGCGTGCACCTCGCCCGTGCGGACGTCGGTCCACGACGCGCCCGCGGGCAGGTGCACGGTGCGGGACGTCGCGCCGGGGTGCACGACGGGTGCGACGAGCAGGTCGGGGCCGAACAGGTACTGGTCGGTCACCTGCCACGCGTGCGGGTCGTCGGGGAACTCGTGGAACAGGCCGCGCAGCAACGGCTGCCCGTCCTCGTGCGCGGCGCGCATGAGGCGGCGCACGTAGGGGCGCAGCGCCTCGCGCACGCGCAGGTAGCCGGTGAGCACGCGCTCGACGTCGGGCCCGTACGACCACAGCTCGTTGGGGGCGCCGGACGCCATGCGCGACGACCCGTCGGCCGCGGTGATCGGCCGGCTGGGCTGCCGGTCGCCGTGCATGCGCAGCACGGGGCTGAACGTGCTCATCTGGAACCAGCGCACCAGCAGCTCGTGGAACGCGGGGTCGCGCACGTCGCCGCCGTGGAACCCGCCGATGTCGGTGGTGAACCACGGGATGCCGGCGACGCCCATGTGCACGCCCGCGACGACCTGGCGGCGCAGCGCCTCCCACGAGCACGCGATGTCGCCCGACCACACGAGCGCGCCGTACCGCTGGCTGCCCGCCCACGCGCACCGCACGAGGTTGACGACCTCGGTCTCGCCCGCGGCGCGCAGCCCGTCGTGGAACGTGCGCGAGAACAGCTGCGGGTACACGTTGCTGACCTGCGCCCCGGGTCCCGCGTGGAACCGGTAGTTGTCGAGGTCGTACCGCCCGTACTCGGGCTCGGCCTCGTCGAGCCAGAAGATCCGCACGCCGTGCTCGTGGTAGCTGCGCCGGCACAGCTCCCACAGCGCCGCGCGGGCGCCCGGGTGGGTGACGTCGACGAACATGCTGTGCCCGCCGAACGCCATCTGGACCTCGAGCCCGCGGTCGGCGCGCACCAGGTGGTTGGCGCGCGAGAGCTCGGCGAAGTTCTCGGAGTCGACCGACACCTGCGGCCACACCGAGACCATGAGCTCCATGCCCAGGTCGCGCAGCTCGGCGGTCATCGCGGCCGGGTCCGGCCAGAACTCCTCCTCGAACCGCTCGTCGCCCATGTGCGGCCAGTGGAAGAAGTCGGCCACGAGCACGTCGACGGGCAGGTCACGCCGGTGGTGCTCGCGTGCGACCTCGAGCAGCTCGTCCTGCGACGCGTAGCGCAGCTTGCTCTGCCACAGGCCGAGCGCGTGCTCGGGCATCATCGGCGCGTGGCCGGTCGCGTCGGCGTACGCGGACGCGATCTGCGCGGGGCTGCCGCCCGCGGTGACCCAGTAGTCGAGCTGGCGCGTGCTCTCGGCGACCCACTCGGTGCGGTTGCGCCCGAACGTCGCGCGCCCCACGGCCGGGTTGTGCCAGAGCATCCCGTACCCCGCGCTGGAGACGACGAACGGCACGGACGCCTGCGAGTTGCGGTGGGCGAGCTCGAACGTGCTGCCCTTGAGGTCGATGAGGTCCTGCTGGTAGAGCCCCATGCCGGCCAGGTGCTCGTCGGGGTCGGACGTGAAGCTCGCGACGAGCCGGTGGTCGCCGCCGACGTGCGCGCGGAAGTCCCGCGCGCGCAGCTTGAGCGCGCCGCCGGTGCCGTGCTCCTCGAGCAGCACGCGGCCGTCCGCGTCGAGGAACCGCACGCGGCACCACGCGACCTGGTAGCCGACCTGCCAGTCGCGGTGCTGCCCGGCGGTGAGCTCGACCGTGAGCCGGCCCTGCACGAGGCGGGCGGTGGTGCCGTCGACCTCGATCGCGGGCGGCGGGCCGTCGGGTGCGGGCAGCAGCGCCCAGTCGGTGTCGAGCACGTCGCCCGTGACGGACGCGCGCACGCGCACGGCGTCGGCGCCCCACGGGTCGACGACGAGCGTCTCGCCGTCACCGGTCCAGGTGAGCCGACGGCCGTCGGTCCGGAAGTGCTGCACGTGGGCCTCCCGCGATCGGTGGGTCCGGTCCCGCTCCTGTGGAGAACCGGTTCACCACGTCGAGCACGCTAACCCGCTCGCGGGTGCGGAGGCAACGGGTCGATCGAGGGGCCGGTCACGGGTGCTCGTGCGCGCCGGCGGGCGGGGTGGTCGGCCGCACGTCGAGCACCCCGCCCCCGGTCGAGGGGGTCAGTCGCGCAGACCCCGCCCGGGCGCGGCCGTCGTGGCGCCCGGGTGCAGGACCGCGGGCAGCAGGTCGACGGCCCCCGCGGCGGCGCCCGCGAGCTCGTCGAGCGCGCGCTCGACGGCGCGCGCGACCATCGCGCGCCCGGGCAGGTCGACGAGCGTGAGGTCCGGGTGCCCGGCGACGGGCTGCTCGACGGGGGAGAGCGCGACCAGCGAGACGTCGTCGGGCACGCGGCGGTCGCGCCGGTGCAGCTCGGTCACGAGCTCGTCGACCGCCGCGACGTCGAGCACGAGCACGGCCGTCAGCCCGGGCAGGTCCGCCAGCGTCGCGTCGAGCCACGCGGCGACGTCGCCGCGCGCGCACGCGCCGAAC
>JAEYNO010000504.1 GCA_023412515.1 Actinomycetes bacterium | reverse complement strand
TCGAGCAGGTAGTACGCCGTCCACAGGCCGGTGGCGCCCGCGCCGACGACCACGACGTCGGCGGTCGTGTCCCCGTCCAGCGGCGGCCGGGCCGCGGCGTCCCGTCCTGAGCCGTCCGGGCCCCGGGCGTCGTCGGCCCACGGCGGCGCGGCCGCCGCCCTCACCGGTCGCACGCGCGGGGGCGGGTCGGTGCTGCGGGCTGCGGCGTCATGCGGCCGATCGTCGCGTGGCGGCGGGCGCGGCACAAGGCGGGGCGCCCGTGTCGGCCTCCGGGGGTGACGGTCCGTGCCGTTCCGCCGACCGGGCGACCTCCCAGCGGACGTCCAGGTCCGGACCGCACCATGGGGCGGCGCAGACGTACGCTGTGCGCGCAGGGGCGGGCCGCCGGGCCCGCGGGAGGTGGTGTCGCGTGGAGGCCCTCGTCGGGGTGCTCGTGTTCGTCGTCGTGCTGCTCGCGTCGATCGCGTTGCACGAGGTGGGCCACATGGTGCCCGCCAAGCGGTTCGGCGTGCGCGTCAGCCAGTACATGGTCGGCTTCGGGCCGACGCTGTGGTCGCGCACGCGCGGCGAGACCGAGTACGGCGTCAAGGCGCTGCCGCTCGGCGGCTACGTCCGGCTCATCGGCATGTACCCCACGGACGAGGCGGTCGGCGCGCGCGAGCCGCGCAACTGGTTCCAGCGCGTGGCGGCCGACGCGCGTGCCGCCAGCGCGGACGAGATCCGGCCGGGGGAGGACCACCGCGCGTTCTACCGGCTCTCGACGCCCAAGAAGCTCGTCGTCATGCTCGGCGGTCCCGTGATGAACCTGTTCATCGCGGTCGTGCTGCTCGTCGTGGCCTACGTCGGCATCGGCGTGCCGACCGCGAGCACGACCGTCGAGACCGTCTCGCAGTGCATCGTCGCCGCCGACGCCCCGGCGGGCACGGGATGCGCGGCCGACGACCCGGCGGCGCCCGCGGCAGCCGCGGGACTCCAGCCCGGGGACCGGATCGTGTCGTACGACGGCGTCGAGGTGACGTCGTGGGCGCAGGTCAGCGGTCTGATCCGCGACACGACGGACCGTGCGGTGCCGATCGTCGTCGAGCGGGACGGTCGCGAGGTCGAGCTCACCGCGACGCCCGTCGTCGCGGACCGACCGGCGGTCGCCGACGACGGCACCGTCGTGACGGACGCCGCGGGCGACCCCGTCCTGCGCCCGGTCGGCTTCCTCGGGATCTCTCCCGCCGACGAGGTGCGGCGTCAGCCGCTGGGCGAGGCTCTCGCGGTCGCGGCGACGGGCACCTGGGAGACCGTGAAGGTCGTCGTCACGCTCCCGCAGCGCGTCGTGGACCTGGTGTCCACGACGGTCTCGGGCGGCGAGCGCGACCGGACCTCGATCGTCGGGCCCGTCGGTGTCGGCCGGTTCGCGGGCGAGATCGCGTCGATGGACTCGCAGCCGGTCGCCGTGCGCGCCGCGGGTCTGCTCTCGACCCTCGCGATGCTCAACCTGGCGTTGTTCGTCTTCAACCTGCTGCCCCTGCCCCCGCTCGACGGCGGGCACGTCGTGACGGCGCTGTGGGAGGGCGCGCGCCGGCAGGTCGCGCGGGTGCGTGGTGCGGTGCGCCCGCGGCCGTCGGACTCGGCGCGCCTCGTGCCCCTCGCCTACACGGTCTTCGTGCTGCTCGGGGGAGTCGGGCTGCTGCTGGTGTACCTCGACATCGTGAACCCCGTGCGGATCGGCTGAACCGGTCCCGCGCCACGCACCGGGGGCCAGGTGGACGTCCGGTGTCGGCTCCGTGCACGTGCGGGCGCACAGCGTCCACGACAGCGCCGCCACGCCCGGAGAATGGGATGATGGACACGTGAGCACACCGATCAGCCTCGGCATGCCGCAGGCGCCAGCTCCCGTGCTGGCCCCGCGGCGCGCGTCCCGCAAGATCCGCGTCGGCAAGGTCGAGGTCGGCGGCGACGCCCCCGTCTCGGTCCAGTCGATGACGACGACCCCGACGACCGACGTCAACCGGACGCTCCAGCAGATCGCGGAGCTCACGGCCGCGGGGTGCGACATCGTGCGCGTCGCGGTGCCGAGCCAGGACGACGCGGAGGCCCTGCCGGCGATCGCGCGCAAGTCCCAGATCCCCGTCATCGCGGACATCCACTTCCAGCCGAAGTACGTGTTCGCGGCGATCGACGCGGGATGCGCCGCGGTGCGCGTCAACCCGGGCAACATCCGGAAGTTCGACGACCAGGTCAAGGAGATCGCCCAGGCGGCCACCGACGCGGGCGTCTCGATCCGCATCGGCGTCAACGCCGGTTCGCTCGACCCCCGCCTGCTCGCGAAGTACGGCAAGGCGACGCCCGAGGCGCTCGTCGAGTCGGCCGTGTGGGAGGCGTCGCTGTTCGAGGAGCACGGGTTCCGCGACTTCAAGATCAGCGTCAAGCACAACGACCCGGTGGTCATGGTCCGCGCCTACGAGCTGCTCGCCGAGCGCGGCGACTGGCCCCTGCACCTCGGCGTCACCGAGGCCGGCCCCGCGTTCCAGGGCACGATCAAGTCGGCGACGGCCTTCGGAGCGCTGCTGAGCAAGGGCATCGGGGACACCATCCGCGTGTCGCTGTCCGCGCCTCCGGTCGAGGAGGTCAAGGTCGGCATCCAGATCCTGCAGTCGCTCAACCTGCGCCCGCGCAAGCTGGAGATCGTGTCCTGCCCGTCGTGCGGTCGCGCGCAGGTCGACGTCTACACCCTCGCCGAGAAGGTCACGGCGGGGCTCGAGGGCATGGAGGTGCCGCTGCGCGTGGCCGTCATGGGCTGCGTCGTCAACGGGCCCGGCGAGGCGCGCGAGGCCGACCTCGGCGTGGCGTCGGGCAACGGCAAGGGGCAGATCTTCGTCAAGGGCGAGGTCATCAAGACCGTGCCCGAGGCGATGATCGTCGAGACGCTGATCGAGGAGGCCATGCGCCTCGCCGAGACGATGGACCCGGTGGAGTCGGGCGACGGATCGCCCGTCGTCACCGTCGGGTGACGGCCCGCGGGGCGTCGGCATGACCGTCGGCGACGGCGGGCCGGACGCCGCGCCGACGTGTGACGTGGTGCACAATCAGGGCATGGTGGCTCCGCGTGCGACGGCGCTCGGCGGGCGGACCGGTGCGGTCGTGCTCGCGGACGCCGACGTGCCCGCCGCTCTCGCCGTCTGCGCCGTCGACCCGGTCGCGTCGGTGCTCGCCTCGAGCAGGCTCCTGCAGGCCGCGGAGCAGGGGGTGCGCCGCGCCGGCGGCGAGCTGTGGGGGTACGCCGAGGACGGTGAGCTGCACGCCGTCTGCTGGGTCGGTGCGAACCTCGTGCCGGTCGTCGGCACCTCCGACCCCGACGTCGTGTCGCGCGCGCTGACGGCGTTCGCGGACCTGGGCGCCGCACGAGGTCGACGCTGCTCGTCGATCGTGGGGGCCGCCGAGCCCGTGCTGGGGCTCTGGTCCCGGTTGCGGGGAGCGTGGCCGGCCGAGCGCGAGGTGCGGGCCCACCAGCCGTCGATGGTCCTCGACGCCGCCCCGCGCGTCGCCCCGGACCCGCGGGTCCGCCGCTCCCGGCCCGACGAGTACGACCTCGTGCTGCCGGCGTGCGTGCGGATGTTCACCGAGGAGGTCGGCTACTCGCCGGCCAGCGGCCCCGGCGGCCCGTACGAGGTGCGCGTGCGGCGGCTCGTCGAGGAGGGGCGCTCGTTCGTGCTCGTCGACCGCGGGACGTGGCGCCGGCCGCGGGTCGTGTTCAAGGCCGAGGTGCCGGCGGTCGCGCTGGGCGTGGCGCAGGTGCAGGGCGTCTGGGTGGAGCCCGAGCGGCGCGGCGAGCGCCTCTCGGAGGGCGGCATGGCGGCGGTCGTCGAGGCCACGCGGGCCGACGTCGCGCCCGTCGTGTCGCTGTACGTCAACGGCTACAACACGCGTGCCGTGCGCGCCTACGAGGCCGTGGGGTTCCGCGAGGTCGGGGCCTACGCGACCGTGCTGTTCTGACGCTTCGTGCCGTTGCGGCCGGCCGCACCGGGCGCACCCTCGGGGGTCCGCAGCGGCGTCAGCAGGACGACGCCGGGGTCGGGCGTGACCGGCCGTAGCTGCCACCAGCGCAGCAGCGCGGTGCTGAGCGCACCGGCGAGCACGGCGACGGACGACGCCGTGGCGGTTCGGCCGTCCGGACGCGGACGGCGGAGGGGGGCCGGCGGCTGCGCGGTCAGCGCAGCAGGCGCGACATGCGCCGGTCCGCCAACGGCTTCCCACCGGTCTGGCACGTGGGGCAGTACTGCAGCGAGGAGTCCGCGAACGACACCTCGTGCACGGTGTCGCCGCACGGCGTCCCGTCCCACCCCGGGCACGGCTCGCCCGTGCGTCCGTGCACGCGCATGCCGCGGCGCTTGGCGTCCTTGAGCTCGGCCGCGGGGCGCCCGGACGCGGTCTCGACCGCCTCGGCGAGGACGGCGCGGATCGCGGCGTGCAGCGTCGCGGTGCGCGCCGCGTCGTACGAGCGTGTCGGCGCGAACGGGCTCGTGCGGGCGACGAGCAGGATCTCGTCGGAGTACGCGTTGCCGATGCCCGCGATCGTGCCCTGGTCGCGCAGCAGACCCTTGATCTGCTGGTTGCGGGCGGCGAGCAGCGTCCCGAGGCGCTCGGGGGTGAACTCGTCCGACAACGGCTCGACCCCCAGCGACGCGACGGGCGGGACGTCGGTGGGGTCGGCGACGACGTGCACCGCCAGCCGCTTGCGCGTCCCGGCCTCCGTGAGGTCGAAGCCCGCGCCCTCGTCGAACCCGACGCGCAGCGCGATCGGCGACTTCCCCGGGCGCGCGGGACGCTCGGGCAGCGCGTCGTACCAGCGCAGCCAGCCCGCGCGTGCCAGGTGCCACACGAGGTGCAGCTCGCCGTCCGCGGGCGTGGCCACCGCGAGGTCGAGCCACTTGCCGTGGCGTCGCACCCCCGTCACGGTGCCGTCGCGGAGCGCCGTCGGCGCGGGCCGGAACGTCTTGAGCGCGCTGATCGCGGCGACCTCGACGCGCGTCACGACGCGTCCCACCGTGCGCCCGCGCAGGTACTGCGCGAGCGCCTCCACCTCGGGCAGCTCCGGCACCCGGGCATCCTCGCACCCGCGGGGCCGCGACGGACAGGGTGCCGCCGGGGGAGAGCGACCGCGGGGACGTGCGCGTGCGGCGGCGGCGGCCCGGCGCACTAGGCTCCTGGGCATGCTCCTGCGCATGTCCACGCTGTTCGTCCGCACGCTGCGTGAGGACCCCGCCGACGCCGAGGTGGCCAGCCACAAGCTGCTCGTGCGCGCGGGGTACATCCGCCGCGCCGCCCCCGGCATCTACACCTGGCTCCCGCTCGGCCTGCGCGTGCTCGCGAAGGTCGAGCAGGTCGTTCGCGAGGAGATGGCGGCGATCGGCGCGCAGGAGGTGCACTTCCCGGCGCTGCTGCCCAAGGAGCCGTACGAGGCCACCGGGCGGTGGGACGAGTACGGACCGAACATCTTCCGGCTCAAGGACCGCAAGGGCGGCGACTACCTGCTCGCGCCGACGCACGAGGAGATGTTCACGCTCCTGGTCAAGGACCTGTACTCGTCGTACAAGGACCTGCCGCTCGCGCTCTACCAGATCCAGACGAAGTACCGCGACGAGGCCCGGCCGCGTGCGGGCCTGATCCGCGGGCGCGAGTTCGTCATGAAGGACGCGTACTCGTTCGACGTCGACGACGCCGGCCTGGCCGCGTCCTACGAGGCGCAGCGGGGCGCCTACCAGCGGATCTTCGAACGGCTCGGGCTCGAGTACGTCATCGTCGCCGCCACGTCGGGCGCGATGGGTGGCTCGCGCTCGGAGGAGTTCCTCACGCCGACGGCCATCGGCGAGGACACGTTCGTGCGCTCGCCCGGCGGGTACGCCGCGAACGTCGAGGCCGTGACGACCGTCGTCCCGGACGCGCTCGACTGGTCCGACGCGCCGGCCGCGCACGTCGAGGACACGCCGGACACCCCCACGATCGACTCGCTCGTCGCGCTCGCGAACGAGCGCTTCCCGCGCCCCGACCGCGCCTGGACGGCGGCCGACACGCTCAAGAACGTCGTCCTGGCGCTCGTGCACCCCACGGGCGAGCGCGAGCTGCTGGTCGTCGGCCTGCCCGGCGACCGCGAGGTCGACCTCAAGCGCCTCGAGGCGGCCGTCGCGCCCGCCGAGGTCGAGCCCGCCGGGGACGCCGACTTCGCGGCGCACCCCGAGCTCGTCCGCGGCTACATCGGCCCGCGCGCGCTCGGACCGAACGTGCCCGTCGCCGAGGGCGCCGAGCGCACGGCCGTGCGGTACCTGCTCGACCCGCGCGTCGTGCCCGGCACGCGGTGGATCACCGGTGCCGACGCCGCCGGCCGGCACGTGTTCGACCTCGTCGCCGGCCGCGACTTCACGGCCGACGGCACCGTCGAGGCCGCCGAGGTGCGCGCGGGCGACCCGGCCCCCGACGGCTCGGGGCCGCTCGAGCTCGCGCGGGGCATCGAGATCGGCCACATCTTCCAGCTCGGGCGCAAGTACGCCGAGGCGCTCGGCCTCACGGTGCTCGACCAGAACGGCAAGTCGCAGGTCGTCACCATGGGGTCGTACGGCATCGGCGTCACGCGCGTGCTCGCGGCGCTCGCCGAGGCGAACCACGACGAGCGCGGCCTCGCGTGGCCGGCCGACGTCGCGCCCGCGCACGTGCACGTCGTCGCGACCGGCAAGGACGAGGCCGTGTTCGAGGCCGCGTCGTCGCTCGCCGAGACGCTCGCCGCGCGCGGCGTCGAGGTGCTCTACGACGACCGCCCCAAGGTCTCGCCGGGCGTCAAGTTCGCCGACGCGGAGCTGCTCGGCGTGCCGCTCGTGGTCGTGGTCGGGCGTGGCCTGGCCGACGGCGTCGTCGAGGTCCGCCCGCGCGCGGGCGGCACGGCGGAGCAGGTGCCGGTCGGCACCGCCGCCGACCGGGTCGCCGAGCTCGTGGACGAGCTGCTCGCGGGCTGAGCCCGGCACCGTCACCGCACGAGGGGCGCCCGCGTCGCGCGGGTGCCCCTCGTCGTCGTCCCGGGCGTACGTCGGGCGTGCCCGGAGGGTCCGTCAGCCGACGGGCGCCGTCGCGAGCTCGGCCATGCCGGGGAACGGCACGACCGCCGCACCCGCGGCCGTCGCGGCGCTCGTCGCCTCGCGCACGCAGACGAGCGCGTCGC
>JAEYNO010000387.1 GCA_023412515.1 Actinomycetes bacterium | reverse complement strand
CGACCACCCCGCGCGGGGCGCCGTGCCGACCGCGGGCCGCGGTGCGGGCGCCGTCGCCGTGCCGCGACGGCCGCGCGGCTCAGTCCCGCAGCTCGAGGTACCTCGCGATGAGCGAGCGGGTCGACGGGTCCTGCGCGTCGAGCGCGGCCGCGTCGCCCTGCACCGCGGGGGCGATCTCGAGGGCGAGCTTCTTGCCCAGCTCGACGCCCCACTGGTCGAACGAGTCGATGCCCCACACGACGCCCTGCGCGAACGTGATGTGCTCGTACAGCGCGATGAGCTGCCCCAGGACCGACGGAGTGAGCGCCGGCGCGAGGATCGAGGTGGTGGGCCGGTTCCCCGAGAAGACGCGGGCGGGCACGATCTCCTCGGCGGTGCCCTCGGCGCGCACCTCGTCGGCGGTCTTGCCGAACGCGAGCGCCTTGGTCTGCGCGAAGAAGTTCGCGAGGAACAGCGCGTGCACGTCGGTCTCGCCGTCGCGCAGCGGGTACGCGGGGTTGGCGACGGCGATGAAGTCGGCCGGGATGAGGCGCGTGCCCTGGTGGATGAGCTGGTAGAACGCGTGCTGGCCGTTCGTGCCGGGCTCGCCCCAGAAGACCTCGCCGGTCTGCGTCGTGACGGGCGCGCCGTCCCAGCGCACGGACTTGCCGTTGGACTCCATGGTGAGCTGCTGGAGGTACGCGGGGAACCGGTGCAGCTGCTGCGCGTACGGGAGCACGGCGTGCGTGTGCGCGCCGAGGAAGTTGACGTACCAGACGTTGAGCAGGCCCATGAGGAACGGCACGTTGCGCTCGAAGGGCGTCGTGCGGGTGTGCTCGTCGACCGCGTGGAAGCCCGCGAGGAGCTCGCGGAACGCGTCGGGTCCGATCGCGATCGCGAGCGACGTGCCGATGGCCGAGTCGACCGAGTAGCGGCCGCCGACCCAGTCCCAGAACCCGAACGCGTTGGCCGTGTCGATGCCGAACTCGGCGACCTTGTCGAGCGCCGTCGAGACCGCGACGAAGTGCTGCGCGACCGCGGCGCGACGCGCCTCGTCGGTGTCCTCGATGCGGCCCTCGCCGACGAGCCGCTCCCACAGCCAGGCGCGCGCCAGGCGCGCGTTGGTGAGCGTCTCGAGCGTCGTGAACGTCTTGGACGCGACGATGAACAGCGTGGTCGTCGGGTCGAGGTCGGCCGTCTTCTGCGCGAGGTCCGTCGGGTCGATGTTCGAGACAAAGCGCACCTCGAGGTCGTCGGCGACGTACGGCGCGAGCGCCTCGTAGACCATGACGGGCCCGAGGTCGGAGCCGCCGATGCCGATGTTGACGACCGTGCGCACGCGCTCGCCCGTGACGCCCGTCCACGCGCCCGAGCGGACCTTCTCCGCGAATGCGGACACCTCGGCGAGCACGCGCTGCACGTCGTCGTCGACCTGCTGGCCGTCGACGACCAGCGGCGGCTGCGCGCCCGCGGGCCGGCGCAGCGCGGTGTGCAGGACCGCGCGGTCCTCGGTGACGTTGATGCGCTCGCCGGCGAGCATCGCGGCGAACCGGTCGGTGAGGTGCACCTCGTCCGCGAGGCGCGCCAGCAGCGCGAGCGTCTCGTCGGTCACGAGGTTCTTCGACAGGTCGACCGTGAGGTCCGCGAGCGGCAGCGTGAGGCGCTGCGCGCGCTCGGGGTCCCGCGCGAACCACGTGCGCAGGTCGGGGCGCAGCGTGCTCTCGTGCTCCGAGAGTGCCTGCCAGGCGCTCGTGGTCGTCGGGTCGATGGGCGGCGTGGGCACGGGGTTCTCCAGGGTTCGACGAGCGGGGTGCGACTCGCGCACCCGCCCACCGTAGGGCCGGTGGGTGCGTTCTCGCACGGGACGTCCGGTCGTCCGCCGCGGCTACCGTGGGCGGCATGTCCCGCGTCCCCGTCGCGGCGGTCGCCGCCACCGGTCTCGTCGTCGCGTTCGCGCTCGCCCAGGGCACGGGCGTGCGCTGGCTCGGCGGGCTGGTCCTGCTGCTCACGGCCGCGTGGTGCCTGCGCGTCGCGGTGCCGCGCGTCGGGTGGTGGCGGCCCGTCGTCGTGCTCGCTGTCGGGCTCGTGCTGTTCGTCGCGTCGCACGTCGCCGCCGACGTCGCCGGGCCGTGGCCGGCCGTGGTCACGGCGGCGGCCGTGCTCGGTGCGACGGCCTGGGGGCTCGTCGACCGGGCACGGCCGCGCGCGCGTCGCGCCGGCGCGGGGCCGCTCAGCGGTACGTGATGCCGGACGGGCTGTAGCCGCACGCGGCGCTGGGGCCCGTCGCGACCTTGGTCGGCTCGCCCGACGTCACGCCGCGGTACTCCTCGCAGATCGCGATCTTGCGGGACGGGTCGTTGACGACCGTCACGCCGGTGATCGTCGCGCGGTCGCCGAGGTTGGGGTTGATGCCCACGAGCGCCTTGCCCGGGGCGGTCACCAGCACGTTCTGGACCTGCACGGTGCGGGCGTGCTGCGTCGAGCAGTTGCCGCACGAGCGGTACAGCTTGCCGAAGTCGCTGACCTGGAAGTTCTTGATGACGAACGTGCCGGGGCCGTTGTGCTGGAACACCTTGTCGGACGCGAGGCGCGCGCCGCCGCCGTCGACCGTCATGGTCTGGGACGCGGACGTGCCCTTGAACGTCGCGGCGTCCTCGCCGACGTCCTCCCACCACACGTTCTGCAGCGTGCAGGTGCCGCGGCAGTGCACGCCGTCGCCGGCGCCCGTGCCGAGGATGACGTTCTTGAGCACGGCGCCGTCCGCGAGCTCGAACATGGGTGGCTGGCCCTCGTCCTGGCCGCCCGGCGCGATGCCGTAGTAGCGGACCATGCCCATGTCGCGCGTGCCCTGGATCTTGATGGTCGCCGAGACCTTCTGCTGGCCCTGGGCGGTCGGCCAGGCCGGGAACGCGCCGGGGGCGGTGGTCGGCTGGGGCGTCGGCTGGGTCGGCGCGCCGCTGCCGACCCGCACGAGCTGCCACTGCTGGTTGTACTGGTTGTTGTCGGTGAGCTGCGTGACGGTCGCGCCGTCGGCGGTGGACCGGTCGGTGACCGTGACGACCTTGGACGAGTGCCGGTTGACGAGCCGGACGTACGCGCCGCTCGCGGAGTCGACGAGCTTGAACTGCTGGTTGGTCGCGCCGAGGTCGGTGTACTGCCGGAACCCCGCGCCGTCGGCCGTGGACCACTCCCACAGGTCGAGGACCTTGCCCGAGTGCCGCGACTTCAGGCGGTACCAGCCCGACCCGGAGTCGACGAACTGCCACTGCTGCCACGCACCGTCGTTGCGCGGCCACTGCTGGATCACCGCGCCGTCGGCGGTCGACGTGTCCCGCACGTCCATGACCTTGCCGGACTGCCGGTTGACCAGGACGTACCAGGCGGTGGTGTCGACGCTCGCGGCCGAGGCGGCGGGTGCGGTCGTCAGGGCGAGCGTGCCGCCGAGCGCGAGCGCGAGCGCGGCGGTGAGCACGGCGCGCAGCGGTGGCCGGGCGGTGCGGGGTCTGCGGTGCATGGGGGTCCTCCCGGGACGGGGGCACGGGCGTGCGGGGAGCCAAGCACGGCGACGCGACGGGCGAGAAGGCTGCCGGGGACGGTGAAACGTTGAAGGTGTGAGCGTTCACACGGACGGGGTCCGGGCGCGCGCCGTGCCTGACGCGCGTCGGCCTCTCGAGCGCGTCTGGGACGATGCCGCGATGAACGCGCGACTGGTCTGCTGCGGCCTGACGACGCTCGACGTCACGCAGGTGGTCGACCGGCTGCCGGGTGCGGACGAGAAGGTCGTGGCCGACGGACTCGACGTGACGTTCGGCGGGCCCGCGGCGAACGCGGCGGCGGTGGCCGTCGGGCTCGGCGTGCCGACGACGCTCGTGACGGTGCTGGGCACCGGTCCGCTCGCCGACGTCGCGCGCGTGGGCCTGGCGGCCGCCGGCGTGGACGTCGTCGACCTCGCGCCCGACGCCGAGGGTGTGCTGCCGGTCTCGACGGTGCTCGTGACGCGTGCCACGGGGGAGCGTGCCGTGGTCTCCGTCAACGGGGCGCGGGTGCCGCACGTCGCGGCGCCGGACGTGCACGTGCTCGACGGCGCGACCGCGCTGCTCGTCGACGGGCACCACGCCGGCGCTGCGGTGCCCCTCGCGCGGGTGGCGCGCGACGCGGGGCTGCCGGTGCTGCTGGACGGCGGGTCGTGGAAGCCGACGACGCCGGACCTGCTCGCGGTCGTGGACCACGCGGTGCTCTCGGCCGACCTGATGGTCCCGGGTCTCGCGGACCCGCGCGGGGCGACGGGCGTGGAGCAGGAGGACGTCGTAGCGGCGGTGCTCGGTGCCGTGGCCGCGCACGGCCCGGGGTTCGTCGCGCGCAGCGCGGGCGCGGGCGACGTGCGCGTGCGGCGCACGGTCGCCGGGGGTGGCGTGGTGCACGAGCGCGTGCGCCCCGCGAAGGTCGACGCGGGCGACGTCGTGGACACGCTGGGGG
>JAEYNO010000497.1 GCA_023412515.1 Actinomycetes bacterium | reverse complement strand
GTCGCGGCCTGCGCGGGCACGGTCGCCGTCGGCAGCGCGAGCACGTCGGTCGGCTCGGACAGCCGGAACGACGTCGTGCCCGTGCGCGGCCCGAGCACCGCGGCGAGCGCGGCGGCGAGCGTGAGGACGGCCATGGTGACCGGCGTGCGCCACGACGCCGCGGTCGTCCCGGCGCGTCCGTCGCGCCGGGGCGCGAGGGACCGCAGGAGCTGGGTGGGGGTCATGGGTCTCACTCCTGGCCCCGCGCCGGGGCGGGGATCCGGAACAGGGCGCGCACGAGCGGGGGCGCCGCGATGAACAGGACGATGAGCGACTGCAGCACGAGGACGAGGTCGACGGGGATGGCCTGCATGGACTGCATCGCGAAGCCGCCGGCCTTGAACGCGCCGAACAGCAGACCGGCGAGCAGCACGCCGAGCGGCCGCGACCGGCCCAGCAGGGCGACCGTGATGGCCTCGAACCCGATCCCCGCCTCGATGCTCACGCCGAACCCGGTCGTGACGGTGCCGAGCACCTGACCGGCGCCGGCCAGGCCGGCGAGCGCACCCGCCAGGACCATCACCACGAGGTACACACGCTCGACGTCGATGCCCGCGACGCGTGCCGCTCGGGGGTTGAGGCCCACGGCGCGGAACCGGAACCCGAGCGCGGAGCGCTCGAGCAGCCACCACACGCCCGCGACCGCGAGCAGCGCGAGCACGAACCCGGCGTGCGTGGTGTGCGCGTCCCCGAACAGCGGCGGCAGCACGGCGGTGGCGTCGGCGGGGCGCGAGCGCGGGTTGGCCGACCCCTCGACCTGCAGCACCGGCGTGCGCAGCAGCAGCGAGACCAGGTAGAACGCGACGTAGTTGAGCATGATCGTGACGATCACCTCGTGCGCGCCGGTGCGGGCCTTGAGCAGCCCGGCGATCCCGCCCCACAGCGCCCCGCCGGCCAGGCCCGCGGCGAGCGCGACGGCGACGTGCACGCCGACCGGCAGGTGCAGCGACGACGACGCCCACCCGGCGCACGCCGCCGCGACGAGGATCTGCCCGCGGGCGCCGATGTTGAACATGCCGACGCGGAACGCGAGCGCGACCCCGAGCCCGGCGGTGACGAGGGGCGTGGCGAACATCAGGCTGTCGGTGAGGGGGCGGATGCTCGCGGCGAACGTGTCGCGCGGCGCCCACACGGCCCCCTGGAAGAGCGCGAGGTACGCGCCGCCCACGGCCTGCCCGACCGCCGCGAGCAGGTCGCCGGGCCGTCGCAGGAAGTACGGCGCGGCGGCCGCGACGCGGTCGTCGGTGAGGCACACGAGCAGCGCGCCGAGCACGAACGCCATGAGCACCGCGAGCAGCGAGGTGGTCACGCGTCCCTGCGTCACGGTGCGCAGCACCGCGCCCGCGCGGTCCGGCGGTGGCTCCTGGTGCGCCTGCTCGCGCACGGGGGTCTGCACGTCGCTCATGCCGCGTCCGTCTCCTCGATCGGGGTGCCGGCCATCATCAGGCCGAGCACCTCCCGGCTCGTCCCGGCCGGGACGACGCCCACGACGCGCCCGCGGTACATCACCGCGATGCGGTCGGCGAGACCGAGCACCTCGTCGATCTCGGTGGACACCACGACCACCGCGGTGCCCGCGTCGCGGGTCTCGACGATGCGCCGGTGGATGAACTCGATGGACCCGACGTCGACGCCGCGGGTCGGCTGCGCCGCGACGAGCAGGCGCAGGGGTCTGGCCAGCTCGCGCGCGATGACGACCTTCTGCTGGTTGCCGCCCGAGAGCCGCCGCACCTGCGTGCGGATCGACGCGGTCCGCACGTCGAACTCGTCGACGCGCTGCCGGGCGAACTCGGCCAGGTACGCGCGGCGGACCTCGCCGCGCCGCACGAACGGCGGCCCGAACGAGCGGTCGAGGACGAGGTTCTCGGCGATCGAGAACTCGCCGACCAGCCCGTCGTGCGTGCGGTCCTCGGGGACGTGCCCGACGCCGGCCGCGAGCACGGCGCGGACCCCGGCGCGCGTGAGGTCGTCGTCCCCGAGGCGCACGGTCCCCGCGGACGGTGCCCGCAGACCGGTGATCGCCTCGACGAGCTCGGTCTGCCCGTTGCCCTGGACGCCGGCGATCCCGAGGACCTCTCCCCCGCGGACCTGCAGCGTCACGTCGTCGACGAGGGCGCGGCCGTCCGCGTCGCGGACCGTGAGCCCGTCGACGCGCAGCCCGTCGCCGCGCGGACGTGCGGGCGGGCGGTCGACGGTGAGCGTGACGTCGCGCCCGACCATGAGCCGGGCGAGCTCGCGCGTGGTCGTGCCGGGCTCGGCGGCGCCGGCGACGCGGCCGTGCCGGATCACCGTGATGCGGTCGGCGACCTCGCGGACCTCCCGCAGCTTGTGGGTGATGAAGACGAGCGCGGTGCCGGCGTCGGCGAGGCGTCGCATCGTGGCCATGAGCTCGTCGGTCTCCTGCGGGGTCAGGACGGCAGTGGGCTCGTCGAGCACGAGGACCCGTGCGTCGCGGGCCAGCGCCTTGACGATCTCGACGCGCTGCTGCACGCCGACGGGCAGGTCGCCGACCAACGCGTCGGGGTCGAGGTCGAAGCCGAACCGCTCCGAGATCTCCCGCACGCGCCGTCGCGCGGTGCGCATGTCGAGCCAGCCGGGCCCGCGCACGTCCTCGTCGCCGAGCACGACGTTCTCGGCGACCGTGAGGACCGGCACGAGCATGAAGTGCTGGTGCACCATGCCGATGCCGGCGCGCATCGCGTCGCCCGGTCCGTCGAAGCGCTGAGGCGCCCCGTCGAGCAGGATCTGGCCGGCGTCGGCGCGCAGCAGGCCGTACAGCACGTTCATGAGGGTCGACTTGCCGGCGCCGTTCTCGCCGAGCAGGCAGTGGATCTGCCCCGGCTCGACCACGAGGTCGATCGCGTCGTTGGCGACCAGGGTCCCGAAGCGCTTGGTGATGCCGCGCAGCTCGAGCTTCATCGTGTCTCCTTCCGGGCCGCGGGGCGCCGCGGCGCGCCCCGCGGCCCCGGGGTCAGCGCGGGGAGTTGACCGACTCGACGACGATCTCGCCGTCGGCGACCTGCTGGCGCAGGGCCGCGACCTCGTCGGCGAGGCCGTCGGGCAGCGTGTCCGCGAGGTCGTGGTAGGGCGCCAGGTCGACGCCGGCGTTGGCGAGGTCGCCGACGTACGGCGTGGCGTCGAAGCGGCCCTGCGACCCCTCGTCGACCACGCTGACGATCGCGTCGCCCATCTGCTTCATGACCGAGCTGAGGATCAGGTCGCCGTACTGCGGCGCGATCTCGTACGTGTCGTTGTCGACGCCGATGAGCACGCCCCGGCCCGCGTCGCGCAGCGCCTCGGCGGTGCCCTGGTAGAGCGACCCGGCGACCGGCATGACCACGTCGGCACCCTGGTCGAGCAGGTTGCGGGTGACGGACTTGCCCGCGGCGATGTCGTCGAACGTGCCGGAGAAGGTGCCGGTCTGGCTGGCCTTGTCCCAGCCCAGCAGACGCACGTCGGTGCCGTGCACGTCGTTGTAGTGCGCGACGCCGTCGGCGAAGCCGTCGAGGAAGAGCATCACGGGCGGGAACGGCTGCCCGCCGTAGACCCCGACGACGCCGGTCCGCGAGTAGCCGGCAGCGAGGTACCCCGCGAGGAACGCCGCCTGCGCGGTGTCGTAGACGACCGGCTTGACGTTCGGCAGGTCGATCGACGAGTCGTCGACGATCGCGAAGCTGCGGTCCGGGTACCGCTCGGCGGCCGTCCGGGCGGCGTCGGCGGTGGAGAACCCGACCGTGACGGTCAGGTCGCAGCCCTGCTGGTAGGCCTGCTCGAGGTTGGGCGCGTAGTCGGTCTCGCTGTTCGACTCGAGCGTGAGGGTCCGGACGCCGAGCTCCTGCTCGGCGGTGCGCATGCCGTCGCGGACGGCCTGGTTGAAGCCCTTGTCGTCGAGGCCCCCGAAGTCGGAGACCATGCACGCGGTGTAGTCGCGCCCGGACGTGCCGGCGGTGGCGGCGTCGGGCTCGGGCGCCGGTGGCGTGGCGCACGCGGCGAGCGCGAGCGCGACGAGCGCGGCGAGGGCCAGCGGCCGACGGGCGGTGGGTCGTGCGGTCATGTCGAAGCTCCTTCGATTCGCATGAGGCGGGACGTGCGGGGGTCGGTGGATCGGCTGTGGATGCGCAATCGTTTACGCGATGTCGCTGACGAAGACCTTCACCGGAGGGCGCGCAGCGCGGACTCGACGAGGCCCCAGAACCGCTCGACGTCGAGGTCGAGGGCCACCGTCGCGTTGTGCTCCAGGCGCAGGATGTCGATGAGGTCGACGCACGTCGCGCCCGCGGTGCGCTCGCCGCGCAGCTCGACGTCGACCCGCGTCCGGACCGTCGTCGCGACGGCCGGGTCGGCCACGAGCGCGACCGCGACCGGGTCGTGCAGCGGACCCTCGGGCATCTTCTCGGCCTCGAGGTACGTCGAGCAGAAGTAGTCGAGCAGCTCGACGCCGAACGCCGAGGTCGCGTTGCCGATCGCGGCGATGCGCTCGCGGACCTGCGCGCTGATGAGCGCCTGGTGCGTGATGTTGAGCCCGACCATCGTGAACGGCACGCCCGAGGCGAGCACGACGTCGACCGCCTCCGGGTCCGCCCACGCGTTGAACTCCGCGTACGGCGTCGCGTTCCCCCTGGTCGTGGAGCCGCCCATCCACACGATCTCGCGGATCCGGTCACGCGCCTCGGGGTGGTCGCGCAGCAGCGTCGCGACGTTGGTGAGCGGGCCGGTCGGGATGATCGTCACCGGCTCGTCGCTCGCCTCGAGCGTGTCGAGCACGAGCCGCACCGCCGGGCGCGGGTCGAGCGCGACCGTGGGCTCGGGCAGCTCCGGCCCCCCGAGGGCGTTCTCGCCGTGGATCCACGACGCGGGCGTCAGGGTCCGGGCGAGCGGGCGGTCGGCGCCGGCCGCGACGGGCACGCCCTTGATCCCGGCGACCGTGCACGCGACGAGCGCGTTGCGCGTCGTGTGCTCGAGGTACCCGTTGCCGGAGACCGTGGTGATCGCGCGCAGGTCGAGCGCGGGGTTGCCCGCGGCCAGCCAGATGGCGAAGACGTCGTCGTGCCCCGGGTCGCAGTCGAGGATCACGGGGATGGGCATGGTGTCACTCCTTCGTCACACCGACCGGTCGGTTCGGTGTGGAAACGATTACGCACATCTGGACGCGCGTCAAGAGGCTTCCCGTCCGTCGGGACCGTGGCGCCAGTCAGCGCCTGTCAGAGGCCCGTGACAGGCCCGTCGGCGCCGTCAGCGCGCGTCGGCCGCCCGCTGCTCGACGCGGGCCTCGTCCTCGCCCCGGGGCGCGCCCCGCCCCCGCACCACGCGGTCGACGCCGGCCGCGAGCAGCGCGATCGTCAGGGTCAGCCCGACGGCGGTCGCGAACCCCTCGAGCACCGGCACGAACGCCAGCCACGTGCGCACGTCCTGCGGGCCTGCCACGGCCCGTCCCAGCAGCAGCACGCCCTCCTCGACGCGGGTCGCGACGAGGAACGCCAGCGCGAACACCAGCATCGGGCCGAGCCCCGCGACGGCCATGCGGCGCAGGCCGTCCGCGAGCGCCGTGAAGCGACCCCGCACGTCGCCGACGACGGGCGCCGCCGCCTCGGTCGACCACCGGCGCACCGGGGCGGGCACGCGCTGCCAGGCCGCGGGAGCCGTGCGCCGCGGGCGCGGCGGGTCGGCCAGGCGGTGGCCGTAGACGACCGCGCCGACGGTGAGCCACGCGAGCGGGATGACGACGAGGTCGTCGAGGTTCCCCAGCACGCCCGCGACCGTGTCGACGACCGCGTCCACCGGGCCCGCCAGCGGGCCCAGCGCGTCGAGCGCCGTCAGCCACCACTCGAGCACGATCGATACCGCGCGCCGCGTCTCGACCCACGCCCACACGCGGCCCGTGAGCTCGGTCGCGAAGGCCGCGGCCACGAGCAGCCAGAACGCCTCGACGTACGCGCCGACGAACGCGAGCGCGCGCCGGTGGCTGCGGCCCTCCCAGCGGCCCAGCGCCCACCGCAGCACGACCGCCACGCCGACCACCAGCACGACCCACCAGCCGCTCGCGAGGTCGACGAACGACCCGTCGGCCCGCTCGCCCGTCAGCGAGAACCCGTTCTCCCGGAACGCCCGGTACGCGGCCGTGTTGAAGAACCGGGCGCGGTCCTCGGCGAGGAACCCGTACGACGCGTACAGCGCGAGGAACGGCACGAACACGGAGCCCAGGACGTCCACGAGCCCGCGCTCGTGGCCCGAGGTCGGGTCGTCCGGGGCGCGCGTGCGCCCGATCGCGGCGAGCGCGGGCAGGTCGCGGCGCAGCACGTGCAGCATCGCGACGATGCCGGCGACCATGCACAGCGGCGCGAGCACGAGCACGGCCCACCCGAGGGTGTTGCTCACGCCCGCGGCGTTCACGGCGGCCCAGCCCGCCGCCCGGCGGCCCGCGACGGCGAGCAGCGCGAGCACGAGCAGCACCGGCCACCAGCGCACCCACAGCCGCACGCCGTGCGCGACCACGGCGCCGAGGTCGCGGAACCACGCGCGCAGCCGCGCGCCGGTGCCGGGGCGGGGCGCGTCGGTGGCGGGGAGGTGCGCGTCGGTCACGGCGGACATCATGGCGCGTCGACGCGGCG
>JAEYNO010000491.1 GCA_023412515.1 Actinomycetes bacterium | reverse complement strand
CGCTGGCGCCGCGCGAGCGCCTCGTCCTCGGCGCGGTGCACGACGAGCCCCCGCGCGGGCTCCTCGTCGCGGCCCGCGCGCCCGACCTCCTGGTAGTACTGGTCGAGCGTCGACGGCGCCCCCGCGTGGACCACGAGGCGCACGTCCGGTCGGTCGATGCCCATGCCGAACGCCGAGGTCGCCACGACCAGGTCGCTCGCGCCGGACAGGAAGCGGTCCTGCGTCGCCGCGCGCCGCGCCGCGGGCAGCCCCGCGTGGTAGACCTCGGCCGGGCGGTCCTGCGCGAGCAGCGCGGCGAGCCGCTCGCACTGCGCGCGCGTGCGCCCGTAGACGATCACGGCCCCGGGCTCGTCGGCCACGGCGTCACGCACCGCGGCGTCCCGGTCGCCCTCGGTCGCGACCGGGCGCGCGCCCAGCCAGACGTTGGGCCGGTCGGCGTCGTGCACGACGACGCGCGGGTCGCGCATGCCGAGCCGCGCGACGACCTCGTCGCGCACGTGCGTCGACGCGGTTGCGGTGAGCGCGAGCAGCCGCGGCGCACCCAGCCGCTCGACGGCGCGCCCGACCAGCAGGTAGTCGGGGCGGAAGTCGTGCCCCCACTCGGCGACGCAGTGCGCCTCGTCGACCACGACGAGCCCCACGTCGGCCGCGGCCAGGGCGTCCGCCACGACCGCGCGCTGCAGCTGCTCGGGGCCGAGCAGCAGCACGTCGAGCGCGCCGTCGCGCGCGGCCGCGAGCGCGTCGCGCTGCTGCCGGGCAGTGCGCGCCGAGCTCACGGACGCGACCCGCAGCCCGGCCTCGCGCAGCGCGCGCTCCTGGTCGCGCTGCAGCGCCACGAGCGGCGACACGACGACCGTGAGCCGGCCAGCGAGCAGCGTCGCGATCGCGTAGACGGCGGTCTTGCCGGCGCCCGTCCGGGCGACCAGGAGCGTGTCGTGGTCGGGCAGGCCGCCGAGCGCGTCGCGCTGCGCCTCCCGCAGCCGCGCCCCCTCCCCCAGCACGCGGGTCACGGCGTCGTCGAGCGTCAGGGGGTGCGGCACGGCGTCAGTCCTACCCGCACCGGGCCGGTCCCGCGCGGCGGGGCACCGGATCCGTCCGACGCACCGGTCCGCACCGCGTCGGCACCGCCCATCGACGCGCGCGCCACGCACGGCACCCGTAGCGTCGAGGCACGACCCCCGACCCGCGACCAGGAGGCCGCCATGACGACGACGCAGCGCCCGCACGACGTGGTCGTGGTCGGCTCCGGGTTCGGCGGCCTGTTCGCGACGCGCGCGCTGGCGGACGTGCCCGGCGTGCGCGTCACGGTGGTCAGCGGCGTCAACCACCACCTGTTCCAGCCGCTGCTGTACCAGGTGGCGACGGGCATCCTGTCGTCGGGCGAGATCGCGCCCGCGACGCGCGACGTGCTGCGGCGGCAGCGCAACGCGCGCGTCCTGCTGGGCGTGGTGGAGGACGTCGACCTCGACGCGCGCGAGGTCGTGCACCGCTCACCGCTGGGCGAGGTGCGCACGCGCTACGACTCGCTGGTCGTGGCCGCGGGTGCCGGGCAGTCGTACTTCGGGCGTGACGAGTTCGCCGCGCACGCGCCCGGGCTCAAGAGCCTCGACGACGCGATGGAGGTCCGCGCGCGCGTCCTGGGGGCGTTCGAGCTGGCCGAGCTCACGGACGACCCCGAGGTGGCCGACCGGCTGCTGACGTTCGTGGTGGTGGGCGCCGGGCCGACGGGCGTCGAGATGGCGGGGCAGGTCGCCGAGCTCGCGCACCGCGTGCTGCCCGGGCAGTTCCGCCGCGCCGACCCGGCCCGCGCGCGCGTGCTGCTCGTCGACCCGGTGGAGCACGTGCTGCCCGGGTACCCGGAGCGGCTGGCGTCCGCCGCGGCGCGCGAGCTCGACCGGCTCGGCGTCGAGCTGTGGACGGGCTGGAAGGTCGTCGAGCTCGACGCCCGGTCGGTGACGGTCGAGGACGCCGACGGGCGCCGCCGCGAGATCCCGTCGGTGTGCAAGGTGTGGGCGGCGGGTGTCGCGGGCGCCCCGCTCGGGCGCGTGCTCGCCGAGCGGTCGGGGGCCGAGACCGACCGGGCCGGGCGCGTGCGCGTCGCGCCGGACTGCACGCTGCCGGGCCACCCCGAGGTGTTTGTCGTCGGAGACCTCATGAGCCTGGACGACCTGCCGGGCGTCGCGCAGGTCGCGATCCAGAGCGGGCAGCACGCGGCCGGGCAGATCGCGGCGCGCGTGCGCGGCGAGCCCACCGGGCAGCGGTTCGTGTACCGCGACAAGGGCAGCATGGCGACGGTGTCGCGGTTCTTCGCGGTCGCGCAGGTGGGCCCCGTGCGCACCGCGGGCGTGCTCGCGTGGGCGCTGTGGCTCGGTGTCCACCTGGTGTACCTGGTGGGCTTCAAGAACCGGCTGACGACCCTCCTGCACTGGGCGGTGTCGTTCGTGGGGCGGGGTCGCGCCGAGCGCGCGTCCACGTGGCAGCAGGTGGTGGCCCGCAACGTGCTGCGCCGCACGGGCGACGCCGCGCTCGGCGCCCGCGACGCGGCGGGCTGACCC
>JAEYNO010000464.1 GCA_023412515.1 Actinomycetes bacterium | reverse complement strand
GGGTCAGCGACAGTCGCGCAGGGCCGTCGTGCCCCGGCAGACCGGCGGCGTCCCCTGTCCTGCCGACGCCGCCGCGTCGCCCCGACGCACCTCGTCACCCCTCACCCCCACCCCGGGGACCCGCACGCCCTCGTCCACCGACGCGGGCGCGGCCCCGCGCACCCCTGGAGCACCCGTGCCCGACACCCGCCCGTCCCTGCACCTCGGCGTCGACCTCACGGACGCCGGCGCCCACCCCGCCGCGTGGCGCACCGTCCCGGCCGCCGCGCACGGCTGGTTCGACCCCCGCCGCACCGCCGACCTGCTGGCGACCGCGCAGCGCGGTCTGCTCGACCTCGCGGTGCTCGACGACGACCACGTGCTGCAGGACGGGCCGTCCGGCGGGCTGCGCGGCCGGCTCGACGCGGTGCTGCTCGCGGCGCACCTCGCACCGCGCAGCGCGGGCATCGGCTTGGTCGCGCGCACCGACACGACGCACACCGAGCCGTTCCACGTCTCCAAGGCGATCGCCACGGTCGACCACGTCAGCCGCGGGCGCGCGGGGTGGCAGGTCGGCTGGTCCACGGGCCCCGCGCAGGCCGCGGCGTTCGGGCGCAAGGACCCGCAGGACCACGACGACGCGGTCGACGAGGCCGCCGAGGTCGCGCACGTCGTCGGGCTGCTGTGGGACTCGTGGGAGGACGACGCCGTGATCCGCGACGTCGCGACCGGCCGCTACGTCGACCGCGACAAGCTGCACCAGGTCGACCACACGGGCCCGCGGTTCTCCGTCGCCGGGCCGTCGATCACCCCCCGCCCGCCGCAGGGCCGTCCGCCGGTCGTCGTGCCGGTCGTCTCCGACGCGACGCTCGCGCTCGCGGCCCGCCACGCCGACGTCGTGCGGCTGCGGGCCACCGACGTGAGCGCCGCCCGCGCGCAGCGCGACCGCCTGCACGAGCAGGCCGTCGCGGCGGGCCGCGACCCGCGCGACCTGCGCGTCCTGGTCGACACGTCCGTGCTCCTGGCCGACGACAGGTCGTCGGCCGCCGCCCGGCTCGCGGTCCTCGACGACCTCGCGGGCGAGCCGTGGCGCCCGGCGTCGCTCACGCACGTCGGCACCCCGGCGGACCTCGCGGCCGTGCTCGACGCGTGGCGCGAGGTCGTCGACGGGTTCCACCTGCTGCCGGCCGTGCTGCCCACCGACCTCGACGCGGTGGTCGACGGCCTGGTGCCGCTGCTGCAGGCCGCGGGCCTGTTCCGCACGGCCTACCCCGGCACGACGCTGCGCGACACCCTCGGGCTCGCGCGCCCCGCCAACGTCCTCGCCGCGACGGCCTGAGAGGGGTCCGCCATGACCACGCGTCCGCGCAAGCAGGTCCGGCTCGGGGTGCACTTCCCGGGCGTCAACAGCACGACGGTCTGGAGCGACCCCTCGGCCGGCAGCCAGATCGACTTCTCGTCGTTCGAGCACCTCGCCGCGCGCGCCGAGGCCGCGCACCTCGACTTCTTCTTCCTCGCCGAGGGGCTGCGGCTGCGCGAGCACAAGGGCCGCATCCACGACCTCGACGTGGTCGGGCGGCCCGACACGCTGCCCGTGCTCGCGGCCCTCGCGGCCGTGACCGACCGCCTCGGCCTGGCCGGCACGATCAGCACGACGTTCAACGAGCCGTGGGAGGTCGCGCGGCAGTTCGCGACGCTCGACGTGCTGTCGCGCGGGCGCGCCGCGTGGAACCTCGTGACCAGCCCCGACGCGTTCACGGGCGCCAACTTCCGCCGCGGCGGGTACCTGCCGTACCCGCTGCGCTACGAGCGGGCCCGCGAGGTCGTCGACGCGGCACGCGCGCTGTGGGACTCGTGGGACGACGACGCCGTGCTGGCCGACCCCGCGGCGGGCAGGTTCCTGCGGGACGGCGGCGTCCGACCCGTCGCGCACCACGGCCCGCACGCCGACGTGGTCGGCACGTTCCCCGCACCGCGCGGCCCGCAGGGGCACCCGGTGCTGTTCCAGGCCGGCGACTCCGCCGACGGTCGCGACTTCGCGGCCGCCACCGCCGACGTCGTGTTCTCGATGCACTCGACGTTCGACGCCGGGCAGGCGTTCTACACCGACGTGAAGTCGCGCCTCGCGGCGCACGGGCGCACGCCCGACGAGCTGCTGATCCTGCCCGCCGCCACCGCCGTGATCGGCGACACCGAGGCCGAGGCGCACGAGCGTGCCCGGCACATCCGCCGCCAGCAGGTGTCCGGTCCCACGGCGATCGCGTTCCTCGAGCAGGTGTGGGGCCGCGACCTCGAGGCCTACGACCCCGACGGCCCGCTGCCCGACGTCGACCCCGACGTCGAGAACGCGTCGATCACGCGCGGCCGCGTGCGGCACGCGAAGGACCCGCTCGCGGTCGCCCGGCAGTGGCGCGAGCAGGCCGAGGCGAACCGCTGGTCGATCCGCGACCTCGTCATCCACGCCACGACGCGGGGCGGGTTCGTCGGAACGGCGCGGCAGGTGGCCGACGACATCGACCGCCACGTCCAGCAGGACGCGTCCGACGGCTTCATCCTCGTGCCGCACCTGACGCCGCACGGCCTCGACGACGTGCTCGACCAGGTCGTGCCCCTGCTCGCCGAGCGCGGCTCGTTCCGCGCCGAGTACACGGGCGAGACCCTGCGCGACCACCTCGGCCTGCCGCGCCCCGCCCGCCGCGACCACGCCGCGCACGGCGGCCCGTCGACCGCCCGCCCGCTCGCCGCCGTCGGCCGCTGAGCCCGGCGCCCACCAGCCTGCTGTCCCCCCGGAAGGACGTCATGACCACCGCACCGCACGCCGCCGCCCGCCGCCCCCGTGCCCGGCGACCCCGCACCCGCGCCTGGGCCGTCGCCGCCCTCGTC
>JAEYNO010000463.1 GCA_023412515.1 Actinomycetes bacterium | reverse complement strand
CGGCCGGCGAGCCGCCCGCCCACCGCGCCCGGCGACCGCCGTCGGCGCCGGCGGCGGATCACCCTCGCGGTCGCTCTGCTGGTGGCCGTGGCGCTGGTCGCGTGGCCCGTCGGCCTCCTGGTGTGGGCCAACGGCCTCCTGCAGCACACGCCCGCGCTCTCCGGTGCGCCCGGCACGCCAGGCACCACCTACCTGCTCGCGGGCTCGGACGCCCGCGGTGACGACGGCGGCATCGAGGCGGACGGCACCGAGGGCCAGCGCACCGACACGATCCTCGTGCTGCACGTCCCGGAGAGCGGCCCGACCGCCCTCATCTCGCTGCCTCGCGACACCTACGTCGACATCCCGGGGCACGGCGCCTCGAAGCTCAACGCCGCGTTCGCGTGGGGCGGCGCCCCGCTGCTCGTGCAGACCGTCGAGGGTCTGACGGGTCTCACGGTGGACCACTACGTCGAGATCGGCATGGGCGGGGTCGCGCACCTCGTGGACGCCGTCGGCGGAGTCAACCTGTGCTACGACGGCGACGTGGACGACGCCGACTCGGGGATGGTGTGGACCGCGGGGTGCCACGACGTCGACGGTACGGCGGCGCTGTCGTTCGCCCGCATGCGCAAGTCGGACCCGACGGGCGACGTGGGCCGTGCGCTGCGGCAGCGGCAGCTCATCGGCGCCGTCATGGGCAAGGTCGACCCGCGCTCGCTGGCGTTCGACCCCGGCGCGCAGGTCGCGCTCGTCGAGGCGGGCACCGGCGCGATGACGTTCGACGACGAGGCCGACATCATCGACGTCGCGCGTCTCGCGCTCGCGTTCCGGGACGCCAACGGCGAGGGCGGCGTCACCGGCACCCCGCCGATCAGGAGCATGGACTACCGCCCCGGCAACGTCGGCTCCACGGTCCAGCTCGACCCCGACCTGGCCCCGGGGTTCTTCGCCGCGCTGCGGGACGGCACGCTGCCGCCCGGACCGGTCGGTGGCCCGCCGGGCTCCTGACCCGACGCCGGCTCACCCCCGGTCGAGCGGGACGGCGCCGCGCGGGCGGCCCGTGGTCGCCACCGGACGAGCCCGGTCGGCCGCACGGAGCGCGCGCGGACCGGCGTTCACCTGCGCCAGCAGCGCGTCGCGACCACGTGCGAGGGCACGCTCGACGGTTCGCCGCAGCACCGGCGCGTACCGCGACTCCACGAGGCGGTGCACGATCCACGCGAGCCCGAAGGACACCCCGACGGCCGCGAGCACCGCGACCCACGCGGGCGCCCGGCCCACGACGCGCGAGATCACCCACAGCCCCCAGTACTGGTGGACCAGGTAGAGCGGGTACGTCAGAGCGGCGGCCGTCACCACCCACGGCCGGTCCAGCCCCGGCAGCGGGACCGCGGCGACCACGGCGACCAGCGCGACGCAGAGCGCGAGCGCCAGCGCGATCCCGGCGCGCGACGGCGCGAGCCCCGTGACGCGCTCCAGCTCGACCACCGTGCGCGGCGTGCGCAGCACGACAGCGAGCGCGGTGTTGGCGAGGACCACAAGCCACGGCACGACCGCGTGCCCGTCGCGGTGCACGAGGTACAGCGCCATGCCCGCGGCGAAGAACGGCGCGTAGTCGCTCACGAGCAGATCGGCGAGGTCGGCGGCGCCGAGGTGCGCCACCAGCAGCGCGACCGGGGGCCACAGGAGCGCCACCGTGAGCACGCGGCGACGGGTCACGCCCGCGAGCACGAGCAGGCCCACGAGCAGGTAGAACCGCAGCTCGGTCCACAGCGTCCAGTACACGCCGTCGACGTGGTCGACGCCGACGGCCTCCTGGAGCATCGTGAGGTTCACGAGGACCTGTCCCCCGGTGACCGCCTTCCCCTCGGGCCAGACGACGAGCAGCAGGGCGCCCGTGAGCGCGACCGCGACCCAGTACGACGGGTACAGACGGCCGATGCGCGACGCGACGACGGCGACCGTCGTGCGCCCCCACGCCGTCATGAGGATGACGAAGCCGGAGATGACGAAGAACAGCTCGGGGCCCAGCGCACCGTACGTGGCCCAGCGGGTCACCGCTTCGGGTACCGCCGTGCCCTGCGTGCCGTCCCAGGCCGACGTCCTGCGGGCGGTGAAGTGGTAGACGACGACGGCGACGGCCGCGAGGAGCCGCAGGAGGTCGAGCGAGACCAGGCGCGCTCGCGGCCCCGAGGGGGCGCGCGCACCGACGGCGGCTGTCGGGGCGGGGACCACCCGACGACCGTAGGTGCGCGCGACGCGTCCCGCAGGTCGAGGTGCACGGCCCGCACGGCCGTCGTGCGGGCCGCGTCAGGCGGAGAAGCCCGTCGGTGCCCCGGCGGCGCGGGCCCGCAGGCGCTCACCCTTGGCGTCGGCCTGCGCACGCAACCCGTCCTGGAAGGACCGCATGGCGGCTCGCAGCCGCTCGGCGTCCGGTCCGACGCCGGCGGCGAGCACGCGGACGGCGAGCAGCCCCGCGTTGCGGGCGCCTCCGACCGAGACCGTCGCGACCGGGACCCCGGCGGGCATCTGGACGATCGACAGCAGCGAGTCCATGCCGTCCAGGTGCGCCAGCGGCACGGGCACGCCGATCACGGGCAGCGGCGTCACGGCCGCGAGCATGCCCGGCAGGTGGGCGGCACCCCCGGCGCCCGCGACGATCACGCGCAGCCCTCGCGCCTCCGCGTCCCGGCCGTAGGCGACCATCTTGTCGGGCTGGCGGTGCGCCGACACGACGTCGACCTCGACCGGCACGTCGAACTCGGCCAGGGCGCCGGCCGCGGCCTGCATCACGGGCCAGTCCGAGTCCGACCCCATAACCACACCGACGAGGGGTGCGTCGCTCATGCCGTGCCTCCGGTCTCCACGCGCTCGCCGCGCAGGCGTGCGGCGGCGGCACGAGCGCGCGCACGCACGTCCGCCAGGTCGTCGCCCGACACGTTGACGTGACCGAGCTTGCGGCCCGGGCGGACCGCCTTGCCGTACAGGTGGACGCGCGCGGACGGGTCGGCCCCGAGCACGTCCGCGAGCGCCGCGGTGGGGTCGTCGAGCGCGCTGCCGAGCACGTTCGCCATCACCGTCCAGCGCGCGACGGGCGTGACGTCGCCCAGCGGCAGGTCGAGCACGGCACGCAGGTGCTGCTCGAACTGGCTGGTGACGGCGCCGTCGATGGTCCAGTGGCCGGAGTTGTGCGGCCGCATCGCGAGCTCGTTGACCAGGACGCGGGGCGCACCGCCGGCCGGGTCCGCGACCTCGAAGAGCTCGACGGCCAGGACGCCCGTCACGCCCAGCCCCTCCGCTACCGCGCGGGCCACGCGTTCGGCCTCGGCGGCCGTCGCGGGGTCGAGGCCGGGCGCGGGGGCGACGACCTCGGCGCACACGCCGTCGCGCTGCACGGACTCGACCACGGGCCACACCGCGCACGCGCCCGAGGGCGTGCGCGCGACCAGCACGGCGAGCTCGCGCGTGAACGGCACGAGGTCCTCGGCGAGCAGCGCGGGTCCCGTGCCCTCGGTCGCGGCCGCGCACCACGCGAGGACGTCGTCGGGCAGCGCACCGGGGCCGACGACGCGCACACCCTTCCCGTCGTAGCCGCCGCGCGCGGTCTTCACGACCGCGCGGCCGCCGGACGTGGAGCGGAACGCGTCGAGGTCGGCCGGTGCGACGACCGGTGCCCAGCGCGGGCACGGCACGCCGAGCGCCGAGAGGCGCTGCCGCATGACGACCTTGTCCTGCGCGTGCACGAGCGCGGCCGGCCCGGGGTGCACCGGCACGCCGCGTGCCGCGACGGCGGCGAGCACGCCCGCGGGCACGTGCTCGTGCTCGAACGTGAGGACGTCGGCCCCGGCCACGAGCGCGAGCACGGCCTCGGCGTCGTCGGCGGCACCCACCGGTGCGTCGGCGACCGCCTGCGCGGCGGCACCGTCGGCGGACTCGGCCAGCACGCGCAGGTGGATCCCGAGCGCGGTGGCGGGGGCCGCCATCATGCGGGCGAGCTGCCCGCCGCCGACGACGGCCACGGTCGGAGGTGTCACGGGCGTCGAGCGTAGCCGGTGCGTCGCGGACCGCCCGCGTGCGTCCGGGTCACGGGACGGACGCCTGGACCACGCAGCCGTCGCCGCTCGCCCGCAGCGCCCCGTCGACGGCGGGGACGAACGCCGCACCCCCCGTCCCGAGGCGCAGCTCCTGGCCCGACGCGGCGTGCAGCACGACCGTGCCCTCGACGCACAGCACGACGCGCGGCCCCACGCCCGGGAGCCGCACGGCGTCGCCCCGGGCGACCCGGGTCACCGAGAGCTCGAAGTCGTCCACCGGGACGTAGTAGACGTCGGTGGCGTCGTAGACGTGCTCGGGCGCGATACGGATCGGGGGTGCCGCGACGCAGTCGACGGCCCGCAGGAGCTCCGGGATGTCGACGTGCTTCGAGGTCAGCCCGGCGCGCAGCACGTTGTCGGAGTTCGCCATGATCTCCACGGCGAGGCCGCCGAGGTAGGCGTGCACCGCGCCGGCCGGGACGAACAGCGCCTCGCCCGGGCGCAGCGTGACCGGGTTCAGCAGGACCGCCGTGACCGCGCCCGGGTCGCCGGGGTAGGCACGCTCGAGCACGTCGACGGCGCGGTCGGTGCGCGGCGACGGCGACCCGGCCGCGAGCCGCGCACGGAACTCGTCGGCGAGCTCGGCGACGGCCGCGGGCGACGGTCGGGAGTCCTCGCTCACGAGGTACGTGAAGGCCCGCTGCACGCCCGTCGGCGTAGGGTCGACGACGACCGTCTCGTGCAGCCGGCGCGCGACGGGGTGCTCGAGGCCCCGCAGGATCTCGGCCGTCCGCCGCGGCGCACGGAAACCGACCAGCGCCTCGAACGTCGACAGCGCGTACACCAGCTCGGGCTTGTGGTTGCGGTCCCGGTACGAGCGGCGGGCGTCGTCGAGCGGCACGCCCAGCGCGTCCTCGCGCTCGTAGCCGTCACGCGCCAGCTCGATGCTCGGGTGCACCTGGAGCGAGAGCGGACGCTCCGCCGCGATGAGCTTGAGGAGGAACGGCAGCTGCGCCCCGAACCGCGAGGTCACGTCGCCGCCGAGCAGACCCGCCGGGTCGTGGGCGATCGCCGCGTCGACGGGCTCGCCGTCAGGTCCTCCGAGCAGGGACGGCGCCGACGGGTGCCCACCGAACCATGCCTCCGCGACGGGTCGCCCGTCGCCACGGCGACCCAGGACCTCGGGGATGGCGGTCGAGGACCCCCACGCGTAGGTCTGGAAGGTCGGTTCGAGACCCAGCACGGAATCCTCCTGGTTCGCGGCGTCGTGACGTCGTCGGAAGCCTAGCCCCGCACCGCTCCGCGACCGCCGGACCGGACGCGTCCGCAGCAGGGAGGCGAGGCGCGCACGGCCTCAGCGGCGACGGTCGCGCCGCACCGAGACCACGGCACCGCGCGGTAGCACCACGTCCGGGCGCAGCGACGCCGGCACGCCGGACAGGAACAGCGCGAAGACCGCCGGGCGCCGCTGCGCGAGCTCGAGGCGGCCCCCGTCCGCGTTCGCGAGGTCGCGCGCGAGCGCGAGCCCGAGGCCGGTCCCGGCGCCCGAGGTCACGTCGCGCTCGAAGATGCGGGACGCGAGGTCGTCGGGCACGCCCGCACCCTCGTCGCCGACCTCGACGACGACGGCGTGCGACGACCCGCCCGAGCGCGCCCGCACGGTCGTGGTCCCGTCACCGTGCTTGAGCGAGTTCTCGATGAGCGTCGCGAGCACCTGCGCCAGGGCGCCCGGGGTCGCGAGCACCTGCGTCGACGGGTCCACGTCGACGACGAGACGACGACCGGCCGCGGCGAAGGTGGGCGCCCACTCCTCCTCCTGCTGGTGCACGACCTCGACGAGGTGCACCGCCTCGGTGGTGCCGCCCTGCGCGCGGCGCGAGCTGGCCAGCAGGTCGTCGACCACGCGCACGAGGCGCTCGACCTGCTCGAGGGAGATGCGCGCCTCCTCGCGGACCTCCTCCTCGCCCGCCGCCAGCATGATCTCCTCGAGGCGCATCGACAGCGCGGTCAGCGGCGTGCGGAGCTGGTGCGACGCGTCGGACGCGAACTGCCGCTCGGCGGCCAGCCGGCCGGCCATGCGGTCGGCGCTGCGCGCGAGCTCCGCGGCCACGAGGTCGATCTCCTCGACGCCCGACGGCTCGAGCTGGGGCCGCACCTGCCCGGACCCCAGCTGCTCGGCGGACGCCGCGAGGTACACGAGCGGCGCGGCGAGCCGGTTGGCCTGCCAGATCGCCATCGCGATGCCCGCGGCGAACGCGACCACCGCCGCGACCACGACGAGCGCGATGACCTGCACCGAGGGCCAGAAGACGTCCCACCAGGAGACGTACAGCAGCACGGTCGCGCCGGTGTCCGACGTGTCCTGGACCGTGAGCCGCCGCCCGTCGACCGCCGGGCCGGCGCGGTACGTCTCGCCGTCGGCGGTCCGCACGACCACGGTCGCGGCGATGTCGCCCCCGCCGCCGGTGTACGGCTCGAGCATGCGGTGGGACAGCGGGATCTCGCGCTCCACGCGGAAGTCGACGGTCCGCGCGACCGAGACCGCGCGGACCTCGAGGTTGCGCACCTCGTTCTCCCGCACCAGCTGCGCCCCCAGGAAGGCCAGCGGGAAGCCGAGCAGCACGACCGCGACGGTCACCGCCGCGATGGTCGCCTGCAGGACGCGACGACGCACGTCAGACCTGGTCGAACGGGCCCGGCGGTGCGACCTCGGGCGCGGCGCCGCCGGTCTCGAAGCGGAAGCCCATGCCGCGCACGGTCGTGACGTAGCGCGGTGCGTTGGCGTCGTCGCCGAGCTTGCGCCGCAGCCACGACACGTGCATGTCGAGGGTCTTGGTCGAGCCCGTGGGGTCGGAGCCCCAGACCTCGCGCATGAGCGTCTCGCGCGCGACGACCGTGCCGGCCGCGGCGACGAGCACGCGCAGCAGGTCGAACTCCTTGGCGGTGAGGTGCAGCTCGCGCTCGCCCTGGAACGCGCGGTGCGCGGCGACGTCGACGCGCACGTCCTGCGCGTGCAGCTCGTCCTCGTCCGCCGGGTCGCCGACCGTGCGCCGCAGCAGCGCCCGCACGCGCGCCAGCAGCTCGGCGAGCCGGAACGGCTTGGTCACGTAGTCGTCGGCGCCCGCGTCGAGGCCCACGACGAGGTCGACCTCGTCCGCGCGGGCCGTCAGGACCAGGACCGGCGTGGTCAGCCCCTGCGCCCGGATCGCCCGCGCGACGTCCAGACCGTCCATGTCGGGCAGGCCGAGGTCGAGGACGACGAGGTCGGCGCCCGCCGCACCGTCGATCGCGCCTTGACCCGTTCCTTGCACGCGCACGTCGTAGCCTTCACGCCCCAGCGCGCGCGCCAAAGGCTCGGCAATCGCGGGGTCGTCCTCGGCCAGCAGCACCTGGGTCATTCCGCCATGTTAGGTCACGCACTCCCCTCTCCCACCAGCCCCAGGTCCCCGACGCGCCGAGAGATTCTCCCGTTCCGCCGCCGGGCGAGCCGAACCGCGGACGGTCAGGCTCGCACCAGGGGTGGACGGGCACGGACCGGGCGTCACCCTCGGGACGCACGACCGCACGGTCCCCGGCGCCTAGGCTCGGGGGATGTCGTGGTGGGACCGCATGTGGCAGTGGGAGCACACGCACCGCTTCGGCGTCGACATCACGCTCACGGCGTTCCTGACGCTCGTGCTCGTGCCGCCCTCCATGGGCATGGCGACGTCGTCGCTGAGCGGCGTGCGCGCGCTCGCCGCGTCGGCGGCGGCGCTCGGGATGGTCGTGCCGCTCGCGTGGCGCCGCACCCGCCCGGCCGCCTCCGTCGCGATCGTCTACGCCTCCGGCCTCCTGCAGCTCACGGCGGGGATCCCGCTGGTGCCGGCCGACTTCGTCGTGCCGTTCGCGCTCTACTCGGTCGCGCTCCACGGACCGCGGTGGGCCCACCGCACCGCGATCGCGGGCGCCATGGTCGGGTCGGTCGTCGTCGGGTACCTGGTCGCGATGCCGTACAGCGCCGGCAGCGCGGTCGCCACCGCGATGTTCGCGGCCAGCATCTTCCTGGTCGCGTGGGCGTTCGCCCTCGTGCGGCGAGGTCGCCGCGAGCACCTCGACGCGCTGGTCGACCGCGCGCAGCGGCTCGAGGTCGAGCGCGACCAGCAGGCGACCATCGCGACGGCCGCCGAGCGCGCGCGCATCGCGCGCGAGATGCACGACATCGTCGCGCACAGCCTCTCGGTGATCATCGCGCAGTCCGACGGCGGCCGGTACGCGGCCGCGCACGACCCCGACGCGGCGGCGCGCGCTCTCGGCACGATCGCGGAGACGGGCCGCGCGGCGCTCACCGACATGCGCCGCCTCCTGGGCGTGCTGCGGGACGCACCCGCGCCCGGACTCACGAGCGCACCGGGCGTCCTGCCGAGCACGTCCGCCGGCGACGCGGCGGACGTGCGCGCCTCGTCGGCGACCGTGACGCCGCAGCCCTCGGTCGACGACGTCGAGCAGCTGGTCGCGCAGATGCGCGCGAGCGGCATGCGCGTCTCGCACGTGCGGCTCGGCCAGCCCCGGCACCTGCCGCCGGGCGCGGGTCTGACGATCTACCGGATCGCGCAGGAGTCGCTCACCAACATCCTCAAGCACGCCGGGCCCGACCCGTCCGTGACCGTCATGCTGCAGTGGCAGCCGACGGCGGTCGCGCTCGAGGTCAGCGACGACGGCCGCGGCGCGTCGGCCGGGACCGACGGGCTCGGGCAGGGGCTGCTCGGGATGCGCGAGCGCGCGACGATGTTCGGCGGCACCGTCACCGCGGGGCCCCGCCCCGGCGGCGGGTTCCGCGTGCGTGCGACGCTGCCCACACCCGGCGCGCCGGGCGAGCCCACCACGACACCTGCGGGAGGATCCCCCTCGTGAGCACCCCGAGCATCGGCACCGTGCCGCCCGTCCGCGTCGCGCTCGTCGACGACCAGCAGCTCGTCCGCGCGGGCTTCCGCATGGTCATCGACTCGCAGCCCGACCTCGAGGTCGTGGTCGAGGCGGGCGACGGCGCGCAGGCCGTGCGCGCGCTCGACCCGGCGGCGCGCACCGCGACGGGGCCCGTCGACGTCGTGCTCATGGACGTCCGGATGCCCGCGATGGACGGCCTGGAGGCGACCGAGCGCATCGTGTCCCGCGCGACGCCCGAGGCGCCCGCCCCGAAGGTCATCGTGCTGACCACGTTCGACCTCGACGAGTACGTGCTCGCCGCGATCCGCGCCGGCGCGAGCGGCTTCCTGCTGAAGGACGCCCCGCCCGAGGAGATGCTGGCGGCGATCCGCACCGTGCACCGCGGCGACGCGGTGATCGCGCCGTCGAGCACGCGCCGGCTCCTCGAGCACCTGGTCACGGCGCTGCCCGAGGACGAGGCGGCCGCGGCGGACCACCCCGCGCACCGGGCGGTCGCGCAGCTCACCGACCGCGAGCGCGAGGTCCTCGTGCTCATGGCGCGCGGCCGCTCGAACACCGAGATCGGGCAGGACCTGTACGTCGCCGAGGCGACCGTGAAGACCCACGTGGGGCGCATCCTCGCCAAGCTCGGCGCGCGCGACCGCGTGCAGGCGGTCGTCACGGCGTACGAGACCGGCCTGGTCCGGCCCGGGGCCTGACCGGCGCCGCGGCAGGTCAGCCCCACGGTCGCACCTGCCGTGCGGCCCTGGGATGACGAGGTCCGCCGCAGGACCCACCCACGGCGGGACGCGCGGCCGGCGCCACGGGCACGAGGCTGGGTGCACACCTTCGAGACAGGAGCACCCCGTTGGACACCTCCGCCCCCCGCCCGCTCGACCGACCGGCCGACGGCACCCCCGCGTCCCGCGCCCGTGCGCTCACCAAGGTCTACGGGTCCGGCGCGTCGGCCGTGCGTGCGCTCGACGGCGTCGACGTCGACTTCGCCACGGGCGCGTTCACCGCGATCATGGGCCCCTCGGGCTCGGGCAAGTCGACGCTCATGCACCTCATGGCGGGGCTCGACGACGCGACGTCCGGCACGGTGCACCTCGGGCAGACCGAGATCACGTCGCTGGGCGACGACGCGCTGACGCGTCTGCGCCGCGACCGCGTGGGCTTCGTCTTCCAGTCGTTCAACCTCCTGCCCATGCTGACGGCCGAGCAGAACATCGTGCTGCCGCTCGACCTCGCGGGTCGCAAGCCCGACAAGGCGTGGTTCGACACGCTCGCCGCGACCCTCGGCCTGCAGCAGCGGCTCACGCACCGGCCGAGCGAGCTGTCCGGCGGCCAGCAGCAGCGCGTCGCGATCGCCCGCGCGCTCATCACGCAGCCCGAGGTCGTGTTCGCGGACGAGCCGACCGGCAACCTCGACTCGCGCTCGGGCGCCGAGGTGCTGAGCTTCCTGCGCCGCTCGGTGCGCGAGCTGGGCCGCACGATCATCATGGTCACGCACGACCCGACGGCCGCCGCGTACGCCGACCGCGTGCTCCTGCTCGCCGACGGCCGGATCGCCGGCGACATCGCCGACCCGACGCCCGAGTCCGTGATGGCGGGCCTCGAGGGCCTGCGCGTGCTCGAGGCGCCCGCCGGGACGCCGACCGGCGCGACCCCCGTCGTCCAGGCCCCCGCGGGAGGGCTGCGCTGATGCTGCGCCTCACCCTCGCCCAGATGCGACGGAGCCTGCCCCGGCTCGTCGCGGCGGGCATCGCCATCGTGCTCGGCTCGGCGTTCGTCACCGCGACGCTCGCGGCCGGCGACGCGATCACGCGTGGCGGGTACGACTCGATCACCGCGCGGTACGGCACGGCGGACCTCGTGCTGCTGTCCGACTCCGGCGAGCTCACCGGTGCGGCCGCGCGCGTGCGCGACGTGCCGGGCGTGAGCGGCGCCGACCCGCTGCTCGCGAGCCGGGCGCGCTTCGAGAGCGGCCGCCGCACCGCGTCGCAGACCGTGGTGCCCGCGCCCTCCGACCCGGGCCTCGCGTCGGTCGAGGTCGTCGACGGACGCGCCCCCGCCGCCCCCGGCGAGGTCGCCGTCCCGGCACCGACCGCGGAGCGCCTCGGCGTCGGCATCGGCGACACGCTGACCACGAGCTGGACGGTGTGGCCCGACCCGGTCGACGCCGCCGAGGCGGACGAGCCGCAGGCCGACCAGGAGCCCGTCGACATGACCGCCGAGCTCACGCTCGTCGGCCTGGTCGACGACCCGCGCGGCGCGTGGGCCGGCTACGGCGGCGCCGGTCTCGCGACCCTCGAGGACATCGCGCTCTGGAACGGCGCGGACGACCCGTCGGAGCTCGCGATCGCGGGCATGACGGTGGCGGTCGACGGCGACGTCGAGCAGGTGCGCACGGCGCTGGCGGACGAGTTCCCGGACAGCGAGGTGCTGACGCGCGACGAGGCGGCCGAGAAGACCGTCAAGGAGTACACGGGCGGCGGCAACGCGCTCATGATGCTCGTGCTCGGCTTCGCGGCCGTCGCGCTGCTGGTCGCGGCGCTGGTCATCTCGAACACGTTCCAGGTGCTCGTCGCGCAGCGCACGCGCATGCTCGCGCTGCTGCGGTGCGTCGGCGCACGCCGCGGGCAGCTCCGCACGTCGGTGCTGCTCGAGGCCGCGATCCTCGGCGTCGCGGCGAGCGCGACCGGTGTGCTGCTGGGTCTCGGCCTCGCGCAGGGCGCGCTGTCGCTGCTGGCGCGGTCGCAGGACGGCGTGCCGCTGCCGACGACCGCGCACCCGACGCTCGCGAACGTGCTGCTGCCCATCGCCGTGGGCACGCTCGTCACGGTGGGCGCCGCGTTCGTGCCGGCGCGCGCCGCGAC